>JAHIYG010000306.1 GCA_018815265.1 Candidatus Altarchaeota archaeon
GACTCAATAGTCGGGACAAGATACGGGAAAATAGCAGAGGTCAAAGTCATAGACAACTCCGGAGAAGAGATATCATCCTTCAGGATTAAGGGAGTCTACTCACCATACGCCCTTGCTGCCATAGAATTGAATGGGGACAGAAACTCAGAACTGATAGTTGGAACCCTCAGATACACTGTGAACTCAATCGCAGGCGCCATGGAGGAAGCATACAGTAAACCAGCTGAAGTTTTTGCAATGGACATAAGCGGGAACACCATATGGTCTGATGCATTCGACGCCGCAGTAACTTCCATATCACTTTGTGACTTGGACGGTGACAAAAACCCTGAAATAATAGTGGGGACAACAGGCAGTGTCTCAGCATATTCACGTCAGGGAACAAAAAATTGGATAACTGATGTTTCAGGGCAGGTTAATGCACTCGCATGCGGCGACATAGACTCAGACGGGACAAACGAGATAGCAGTCGCTGCAGGCAAGGCATATGTCCTGGACAAAGACGGGAAAACCAAGTGGAGCTACAGCGCATCAGACTCATATTCTATAAAAATGTCTGACATCGGGCAAGACGGTCAAATGGAGGTGTTACTCGGCTCAAACGCCCTGAGGATATTCGACTCCAGCGGAAACCTCCTATACAAGTCGGACTCACACAATAAAGTGATGTCCATTGACGTCGGGGATTTGAACGGAGACGGATTTGAAGACATAGTATATGGTAGCACAGACCATATTGTACGGGCCCTAGGCTCAAAAGCGTACTCTCAGGAGATTAAAGCCGCTAAGTACTTTCAGCAGGCAGAGGACGCATACAACTCAGGCAACCTGAACCAGACAAAATATTTCGCAACCCTCTCCAAAGAGACATATCAGCTGATAGGCAGGGATAATCAAGTTGTTAAAGCAAACGAGCTTGCAAACAGGGCTCAAAACTTCATGGACGGAAGGACCTACTACGACATATCAAAGACCTATTCGGCTCAGTCAAAATATGATGACGCCGCAGCATACGCTGACAAGGCACTAGAGGCATTCCGCCGCGTTAACGACTTGAAAATGCTGACTGAAGTGACTGAATTCAAAAACAGGGCTCTTATGATACCTCAAGCCGCACAATACATGAACCAGTCAATCGCATCCCTAGAAAAACGCGACTATGTGAACGCCACCATATACTCTCAAAAGGCCAAATCAGCCTATGGATTCTTAGGAGATGCGGAAAAGGAAGAGGAAGCCGGTAAAATACTTGCTAAGGCGAACATGTACCTTGACTTCTACAAAGAACTTGACCTCGCATACTGGAACTCCACATACCTCGACTTCGGCAATGCAACAGTATGCCTTGACAAAGCAGTAGAAACATACAACCAATTAAACGATACGCACCTTGAGAAACAGCTCAAAAACATCACCTCCCTCTTAGAGGAAAAACAGCGCAAAGACAATACGCCTTTGATAATAGGGGGCATTATCCTTGTTGTGATTCTGCTGTTACTATTTGTCTTGATAATCCTTGCCTACTATTACCTGAAAAACAGGGGGGGCACTCAAAAGACTGAATATTACCACCCCAGCAACCAACTTCACAGGCGAAAGGGAGGAGGCTTAGGCGACAGCTCAGGACTTGGATTCAGGCATTAATTAATCACCTATTTAATATGTATTCGGTGGTGTCTATGGCTAAAAAACAGAAAACCAAAAAAAAGGACGTTGGTGAGAAAGACCTGACTAAACTTGGGAAAGACCTGTCACAAGATAATTCATCCACAATGTTTGATGCGGAATTTGCAGGTCTACCACACAAGATAGTCCATCTTGAACGAGTAAGTGGGGAATCTACATTATCTAAGAGGCTCAACCTAAAATGCAGTTCATGCGAGAGTGACTTCACGCAGGAGACTCAGGTGAAGCCGATAGAGGTTGAAGTCCTATGTCCAGAATGCAATGAGATACACATACTGAAGTTTGTGCCATCGCGGGTTTTTGCAGTGAACTCTGAAACTGCAGAAGTCAAAACACCAGAGGATTAGGCTGTCTCTTCCGCAATCCAGCCCTCAAACGGGTCGTTTCCGTCAGCCTTAAAGCATGAGATACACGGAACCTCGTAAGGGTGCATTTTTGAGACCTCATCGACTATGTCATCCCGTTTTTGCCTTTCGTCTTGACAAGAGACACGACCTCATCTGATTTTTCGATTTTCCCCCTCCAACGGTAGACGCTTTTCACAGGCAATATGTTGGCGCATGCTATGAGCTTCAGTTCAAATAGTCTATCCAGTATCCTTTCTGCAGTTTCTAAGTCAGGATATGTTATGTAGCCTATCAGATATGTCATGCAAGATTATACTCCTCCACAATTAAATCCTCTCGCACATTCCATTAAGCGGGCACCCACAGCATCTAGGATTTTTTGTGCAGAATCTTTTGCTGTGCTCAACTATCAATGCATGGAATTCATTGTATGTTCTATGGTCTCTTGGAAGCAAGTCTTCAACCAACTTTTTTATGTCGTCATAGTTGAACCCGCAGTCAATCAACCCCATCCTATTAAACAGCCTTCGTGTATATGCGTCGACTACAAACGTCGGCTTTTGGAATGCATACAACAGTATCGAATCAGCTGTTTCAGGCCCTATACCCCAAACCGATAGGAGGCCCTCCCTTGTCGGCGCATTACCTCCCAGTTTTCTATGGTATGTATTATAGGCTCTGATTTTCCTAGTCTTCTGGTTGAAGTATCCTGCAGGCCTTATTCTTTTGCGCAGTTCACTGTCAGATAGTCTGTCTATATATCCTATGGAGATGCGCTCCAAATTACTTAATGCGGTTACGACATTAGTCCATGCTGTATTCTGGGTGAGTATCGCTCCAAGGCACACCTCATATCTGTCTCTTTCATCTAGGGAGTATATTTTTGGGTGATACTCCCCACCTATCGGCCACCACCCCTGCGGGCCATATGCTTTTTTTAGAATGATGTATGCCTTATTTACTGCCTTTGTGGCCTTCTTCGTGTGATTCATGGTGCTGTTTTTTATGGTGCTTTATGTGTTCGGCTACGCCATGATGATCCTGATGCAGTTTTTCCTCTATGGATGTCACAAAAGAGAATTCATACTGGCTTAATGTCTTCTCATGCTCTACCTTCAAAAGCTCAGACACATGCTTTTGCCTCAGGCGCTCGAGGTTGTGGATGTCTTTCATATATCCTTCAACTATGTCTGACACGACCACCCCCGACATCATTCTCGGGACTATCACATAGTCGGCGCCGTAGTCATACAATTCAAGGGCTTCCCTCATGTTTTCTGCAGTCACAATCACTGGAATGTTTTTGTTGTGGTATTTGGTTTCTGAAATCAGGAGCATGTTGTCTTCGTCGTCTGCGACGGTGGATATCACCATGTCGGCCTTTTCAAGGTGGAGTTTCTCCAGCACATCTATGTCTCCGACGTCGCCGTAGATGCAGGGCATACCCTCCTTGATGAGGGATTTCACATTCTCTGGGTTGAAGTCGACTATGACGTAGTCTTTGCCGAGTTTATCGAGCGTCTTTGCTATGCTATATCCCATCCTATGGCATCCTGCTATGACTGTGTGTCGTGTTTTCGGCTCGATAATTTTGTGCTCGAGCGTTTTGTCTATTGTTGAGAATCTTTCGAAAAACCATAGGTTCTCGCTCAGCAGATGGTACAGGTTGTTGTCGTATTTTATTGTGTAGGCAGTCAAGGTTATGCTAATCACAGCGACAAGGGCTATTTCAGAAAACACTATCGGTGATATCTGCTCTGTGACGAGGCCTTGCATAGCTATTATGAGCGAGAATTCGCTAACTTGTAACAGTGAGATTCCGGTCAGGAATGTGACTCTTCTGCCGTAGCCGAGAAGCGAGGTGACAAGCATCATAACCAGTGGCTTGGCGATGATGACTATCAAAAGCAGGGCAAGTGACGGCAGGATTATCTGCGTCACGTCCGTTATGAATATCTCCATCCCAAGGGATACGAAAAATATTATGGCAAAGAAATCCCGCAGACTCCGCACCTTTCCGACTATCTCCAGGTTGTATGGGAATGTCGCAATAGACATCCCTGCTATGAACGCTCCTATGGCCACTGAAAAACCAGACATTTCGCTGATTTTAGAGAATAGGAAAAAGAAGGACAGTGCAGTAAGAAACATCAGCTCATGGGATTTGGATATTATCTTGAA
>JAHIYG010000307.1 GCA_018815265.1 Candidatus Altarchaeota archaeon
GTTTCGCACACAAAAACAGCCATTTGCTTTTTTAATGAGTAGGTGGTATTCTATAAAACAGCATGATACCTACAAAGGTTTTCTTTACAAAAGGCGTTGGAATACACAGAGACAAGCTAGCATCATTTGAGCTAGCCTTGAGAAAGGCAGGTATAGAAAACCAAAACCTGGTTGTGGTATCAAGTATTTTGCCGCCTCATTGTAAGATAGTCCCCCCACGAAAAGGCATGAATATGCTGACTCCGGGGGAAGTGACTTTCTGCGTCTTGGCAAAAAGCGAAACCAGCGAACCAAGCAGGATGATAGCTGCAGCGATTGGTTTGGCTGTGCCAGGCGACAAGGAGGGGTATGGATATCTATCTGAGCATCATTCATACGGAGAAAACGCGACAAAAGCAGGTAACTATGCCGAGGACATCGCAGCCACGATGCTTGCAACGACATTGGGTATTGAATTCAACCCAGACACCGCATGGGACGAGCGGAAGCAAGTGTATAAGGCAAGCGGTAAGATATTCAAAACAAGGAACATAGTTCAGACTGCCGAGGGAAACAAAGATGGTCTGTGGACGACGGTTTTAACCGCTGCAGTATTCATCCCCTAACTTATGGAGCCGAAAAACTTCTTATTCGTATCACTTGATGCACTCATAAGCGACACCGCATGGCAGATTTACCGCCAAGGCCACAACGTAAAGTATTACATACACGAAAACTCTGAGAAAGACATTGCAGACGGATTTATACCAAAGGTAAATGACTGGGAAGCTGAGATTTCCTGGGCTGACATCGTCGTATTCGACGACGTATTGGGACAGGGTAAAAAAGCCAAAAAACTGAGGGATGAAGGCAAGCCAGTAATAGGAGGTACCCCCTATACAGACCTACTCGAAGATGATAGAGGATTCGGACAGGAGGAACTGAAGAACTTCGGGGTGAGCACTATCCAAAACTGGAATTTCAAGTCATTCACAGAGGCAATAGAGTTCGTCAAGACAAACCCCGGCAAATACGTTGTGAAGCCGAGCGGTGAAGCCCAAAACAAAAAGCAGCTCCTGTATGTCGGCGAAGACGAGACCGGAAGGGATGTCGTGCAGGTCCTAAACCATTACAAACACATATGGAGCGAGAAAATTAAGGATTTCCAACTGCAGAAAAAAGTCTCTGGCGTTGAGGTGGCGGTCGGCGCATTCTTCAACGGCAATGAGTTTATCTACCCAATCAACGTCAACTTTGAGCATAAGAAACTCTTTCCGGGAAATATCGGGCCATCAACTGGGGAGATGGGAACAAGCATGTTTTGGAGCAGGCCGAATAAGATATTTGAGGCGACGCTCGCTAGGATGGAACCAAAACTCAAGGAAGAACGCTATGTTGGATACATAGACATCAACTGCATAGTTAACAACAACGGAGTATACCCTCTGGAGTTCACGTCAAGGTTCGGGTACCCGACAATTTTCATACAGCAGGAAGGAATACTCAACCCCATTGGTGAGTTCTTCTATCAGCTAGCCTGCAGTGAGAAGGTAAATCTGAAAACAAGAACCGGATTCCAAGTAGGGGTGAGGGTCATTGTGCCGCCGTATCCATTCACAGATAACGAAGCCTTTGAAACACATTCCAAAGAGGCAGTCATAATATTCAAAAAACCCAGTCTTGAGGGCATCCACATAGAGGATGTGAAAACAATCGATGGAGAATGGGTGATAGCAGGCACAAACGGTGTCGCATTGACTGTTTGCGGATGCGGGCAGACCATGAGAAAAGCAAGGGAACAGGCATACAAGAGAGTCTCAAACATTATACTGCCAAACATGTACTACAGAAGAGATATCGGGGAGCGCTGGGTCGAAGACAGCGACAAACTCCACACATGGGGATACCTATAAAGTCAAACAACTAAGAAATGAGATTTTATATTGAAAAAGACATTCTGCGGTGTGAAAGGCTTTGGAAAGAATATACCCCCAGTAAATGGCTTTTTGATGAGTGGGACTACAGGATCTGCCTCAACGCAGGATACGGATATGAGCCGTATTTTATTGTCGGGGAAAAAAATGGCGAACGAGTTGGTGTTTTACCTCTGTGGTATGAGATTAAGCAAAATTTTTACACATTCATTGGTGGGACGTTTCCAGAAAACAACACATTCTTCATGAATGACAAGAAAGATATTGGAGCATTCCTCAACCAATGCCCCATGGAGACCCTACTCACAGGAATAGAGCCCTCAGAAGCCATGTATTACCCATTCAAAGAATCAGACCCCATATTTTTTCTTGACATGAAAAAATACGAAAACAGCCTCGAAAAATACATTACCTCCTTTGACAAAAAACACAGGAAAAACCTCAGATACGACTTGAAACAGTTTGATATTAGAAAGTCTGAGGTTAGGACTAACTGCCTGGATGATTTTGACAGGATGGTAGAGTTGAATGTGGACAGATTTGGTGAAGAATCTGATTTGATAGAACCTGAAATGGCTGAGGGAATTAGGCAGCTGATGATGAGATTGCATGAAAGAGGCAAGCTGAACATGATAACCTTGCTATTAGACGGTGTTGTTGAGGCGGTGGAGATTGCAGCGATACACAAGGGCTGGTATTATATCCTCTCAGGTGGTAGAAACATCAAGGTGGAAAACTGCGGGAAAAAAATGATTGTAGAACACATCAAAAATGCAGTCTCCATCGGAGTAGACAAAATAAATTTTTTGTCTACAGACTCAGGATGGAAGAGTAGATGGCACCTAGACACTATTCCCACATATGAATATCAAAACTACTGAGTATTCAGTTAACCAACGGCTTGGTGAAGTTTTGACTTGCCAGTCTTTTAGAGTAGATAATCTTGTCTAAGCCATCTCCGAAATAGTCTTTCA
>JAHIYG010000308.1 GCA_018815265.1 Candidatus Altarchaeota archaeon
ACTGTTGACAAAACATGTAAGGAAAGGACTAAAGACAGTGGTTTGAAATGTGTTGCTACGGCTTATCCGAAGATTGGGATTATGATGGGGATAGGGTATCTAGCAAGCTTTGCTGGGGCAGACATCGGCGGATGTCCTGCAGCAAATGTTTGTGCTGACATGCTTCAGGAATGTGTTGAAAGCCCGATTGGGCTATGTCGGGGATCGGATTATCAAGACTGTATGGATGCTGGCTGCAGATTCTGTTTCGAACAGGCAGACTACTGTGTCTACAAGGCAAGCGCGGACTGCCAAGAAAAGAGTTTCTGCGGAGACGGGAAATGCATTAAGTTCGCTGGGGAAACCGAGGAAAACTGCTGCATGGACTGTGGCTGTCCCTGGGGCAAGTATTGCGTGGAAAACAAATGCAAATCCAAACCCACAGAAACCACCCTGTTTAATCCTATTGTACCAACAACAATCAGGGGGGAACCGCAGACGAGGGATGAAGCGCAAAGACAGCTTGAAAACTGGTGCGACATACCATATCTCATGGGAGTACTATCCCTTCTCATGGCTGCTATCGGGAAAATCCTCTTCAAAAACTAATGGTGAACTAACTGTTTACTCTCATTTTTTTTTCAGTATATAGTATGTTGCCGCGCATAGTATGCAAGCTATTATTAGGTCTTGTATTGTGGTTTTCATCCTTTCTCTATGATTGAATCTGTTGATTAGTGGTGGTTTATTTGTGCAGCCCTCTTTTAACTGTATACCATTCCACTCCATCACTGTGTACACTACCCCTACTGCTTCCATGCTTATGTTGCATATTTTCTCGAAGTTTTCCTCATAGTATTCTGTTGTTTTCCAAAGCATTTCCTGGCAGTCATCTCTATTTCTGAAAAGCAATGCCGTGTGCGACCTCCAGTAGCCCATGTAGTAGAAGTTTGGGACATAGACTACACAGTAGTTTTTCATCAGGTAATCTTTCGCCTGCTTTGTTATCCGCGATGTGGAAAACCAGGCAGGCGGAGAGCTGATTATCAATGAATACTTCCCGGCTTTAATATCCTCAGCAACTTGTTTTTCTTTGTCTGTCAATGCCGTCTCGTATGCTGTGTTGTCCTCGTATGTGACGTTGATTCTCTTTCTAAGATTAGGCGCCCAAAGAGGATCCTCATAGCTTGGATAACCTCTGTTGCCGGAGGGTATTATGAAAACCTTGTCTAAATCCAATGTTATGTTATATCTCACAAACAAACTTTCTTCTCCGCGGGGGTATTCATATAATGTCCACCCGCTCTGAGGGGGTATATACCTCATTGGATACTCTATCTCCATCATCTGCCTGTCATGTTCGCTGCTGTCGACAGGCCTTGTTATATCGATTATTGGGTTTGTGTAAATGTCTAGTCCATATACTGTCGGGTAGATGACTGTGACAATGAATAAGATAGTGAATATTTTCAAATCTTTCTTCCACAAGACGCTATAGCTCATGCAGAGAAATGGCATTGCAGGCAGCATGTAATGGGAGCCGATTCTTAAGTCGCCATTCTGGAGGATAAAGAAGAAGCAGTAAATCAGTGCCGAAGACCATACTATGGGATATGCTATTGTGTTCCGGTTGAAATACCGCTTCCTAAGGCAATAAGCCAATCCAACAACTATTGTGATTGTCGAAAAGGTCGCTAAATTCATCTCACTTACCAGTAACTTGAATCCCTCAATTATGCCAAACCTTAATTGGTCACTATGTCCGAATACTGTGTACTCGAATATGTTTGGGTATCTCAAATAGGCTAAATACATGCCTGCTATTGGGATTATTGAAACAGTTGCTAATTCAGTCACTGCAGCATTGATTTTTTTTATCCTCAATTCAACTGTGCAATCTTTTATTTTGGATATGCTTTTGCGTCCCAGATAATATATGTAAATAAACAGTATTACGTTGGCGGTTGTGTATTTGGTCAGGACTGCAGCAGCGAATAAAGAACCTGCAGCGAGGGTTTTCCACTTGTTGTCTTTGTACACTAGGCAGTAGAAGCCTGACAGCATTAGGGCGGTTGCAAATGTCGAGGTGACGTCAAATATGAACCTGAACACCGTAATCAGGTAGAGTATGGAGAAAATAACTATGTGGTCTGCGTTGTCTTTTTTGAGCATCTTCATAGCCAGAAAATAAATCACTGCATTTGTGGAAAGCACCAGAAACCACATGCAATACAGTAGGTTATCCTCTCCAAACAGTTTGAATAGGGCATAGCCAACGTAATAGATTGTAGGTCCTTGGGCGCAGTATGGTTGGTTGCTGTAGAGAGTTCCTAGCTCAAGGTAGTCCAGACACATCCAAAACCCTCCCCCTCCGGTGGTCACGTCTATAAAACCTTTTGGTATATACCAATACACAAGAT
>JAHIYG010000309.1 GCA_018815265.1 Candidatus Altarchaeota archaeon
GTATTTCGTGCGTGTTTGTTTTTGTTTTCGGGTCGCATATTATCCTAACCTTTGCTTTTTTCCCTGATGCGAGGGTTGTTATTGCTGCGACATTTATGTTTTTTGGGAAGAATTTAGCTGCTTCATCTGCGAATCCTTCATACACTACGGTTGCATTCTTGAGCTTAGTGACATCAACACCCTTCTTTTCTAAATATGGTACTCCAACTAACCCTTTAGGCGGCTTTGTGCTGGTCAGTGTGACTTCCTCCACACCACATATGCTTGCTGCGGATAAACCGTCTATTCCGCATACAGCCCCGGAGGGCAGATATATGTTTGCGTTTTTCCTGTCTGCTAGAGCATATATTCTTTTCCTTATTTTCTCATCCATTAATGCTCCTACACTCATTATCAAGACGTTTTTCCCATTTGCTAGGGCTTCTGGAATGAATTTTTTAACTGCTTCCTGGCTTGCAGCCTCGATTATACAGTCTGATCTACTAAGTAATGCTTTGTAGTTAGGGGCTACATACGGTTTTTTCTTTAGTTTTTTTGCGAGTAAAACTGCGTTTTCGCGTTTTATGTCATATACTGCAGAAACAACACCCTCTATCACTTTCTTGTCTATTGCATCAGCTATTTCTCCACCTATGTTCCCACACCCTAAAAGTCCGAATCGCGTCCCCATGTTTTACTTATGAAATAAACTCGTTAAATATATGGCGCCGGCAGCTAGGTTTTCTCCAAATTCACCAACTGTCCTTGAAGAGGTTATTCGTTTGAGTATTTTTTCAGAAGTAAAGTAGAAGGATTTGTTTTCCAGATATATCCTTTCGTTTACTTCATCAATACTCATATTTTTTGGGAGATAAACTGGCATATCCCCGATACCTTCCATATATCTTGTCCATGAATCCCCCTCTATAACACCCTCATTAACTGCCATCTCATATGCGTTTGTTTTTGGATGAATTATCATGGGAGAATACATTATTTCGTCTGGATTCAAACCCCGTATGAACGAGAATGTTTTCAGTATGGTTTCTCTCGTCTCCGACGGCCCACCAATTATACCATATGCTGTTGTTTTCACTCCATATCTCTTACACAATCTAAAAGCTTCAATGATTGTGTCGTCTTTTATGTCCTTTCCAAGGGATTTTCTCACCTCGTAGTCTCCTGACTCCACCCCAAAGTTAATGTGTGTTAATCCTTTTTCACTGAGTGACTTTATGAGTTGTTCATCTACTAAATCAGCTCGTGTAGTGCAGTTGAATGATATGCCCCTCTCATCCAGTATTTCTGCCACCACCACTGAAAAGTCCCTATCTAATGTGTATGAGTCGTCAATCAACTCTATCTTTTTCACCCCATGATTCTTCAACTCTTCAACTTCTTCCTCTATATCCTTTATGTTTCTTTTTCTGTATTTTGTCCCGGCCATACCACAGTATACGCAGTTGAAGGGGCATCCCCGTGAGGCAGCAAGTGGTGTGAACCCATATTTTCCAGTGAATACCCCCCTTGAAGGATGTTCTAAGGCGCTTATGTTGTCTGTTTCTCCACAGAATATAATGTTGGGCGCATGTTTTTCATCATTGAACTCGCCGCTACACGTTTTCCCCACCCTCAAATTGGTGTCTACCCCCCCATTAATTACTTTTCTACAGTACTTTGGGAATTCATTCTCTGCTTCACCGATAAAATATGCGTCTGCACCGAGTTTTTCTGAGGATTTTATGTCTGCGGTTATGTGTGGCCCTCCTGTTGCAATAGCTGAAGTGACCCCCCTCCCCCTCAATTCACCTATTAGACTTTTAACATACCTCAAACCAGGGCTGGTAGTGTATATACCAATTATTTTAGGGTTTTTTTTCAGTATGTATCCCACAACATCAACATCTTCGACGTTACAATCTATCGCTGAGACAGAATATCCTTCTTTTTTCAGGCTTTTTGCGAGATAGCAAAGGCCAAGTGGCGCGCATGTGCAGTATCTCCCGCTAACATTGGGTGGTTTCTCATATGGGGGATATATCAACACTACATCTGGTGCCAACATCCTCACCCGTAGCTTTTGTCTGCTGATGTTTTGTCTATTGCCAACGTGCTGTCCTTGCCAAGTCCTTGCCACAGGCTTCCATATCTATCATGCAACTGATGTTCTATAGACTTTGATTCCTTGATGGAACGCAGTATGTGTTTTTTCTCTATGTATTCGCTCCCTTCAAAGACAGCCAAATCCCCACCCATCCTTATGATTCCACCCAAATCCCTCAATCTCAAGGTGAGTGCGTCATTAACGTTATCTAGTACATGCGCCCTGCGCTGAGCCTCCTTTATAATTTCTTCTAAAACATCCCGTCTTGCATGAGGTATCCTACCGTCAAACGCTATCTCCTGGGCTATGAACTGCAGTATCTTATCTCTGTTTTCAGGTGTATTTTTCATTGAAGTCTCCAAAAGTATCTCGTAACCATTTCCAATTATCCTAGACCTCAGTGGTGGAAGTATTTTTGAAACATCTGATATGTTGCATGCCCCAACAAACAGAAAATCGCATGGGACGTCACTTACTTTGACTGAGGCACCTGCAGACTGCGGATTACGGCCGGTTATTGGGAATTTCTTCTCCTGCATCGCTGTCAGGATGTAATTCTGTAAGTTTTCAAGATGCGGTAGCTCGTCTATGAAAAGGACACCCTCATGCGCCTCATGTATTGCTCCGGCAACGACTCTGAGATAAGCGGGTGTTCCGATTTCAGGGTGCATACCATATGGGTCATGTCTTACATCTCCTAACAACTCCACTTCTGATGCGCCACTCATGTGGACGAAATTTTCCCGTGTAATGGGAACTATGACGTTTCTTTTGTTTCTTCCGCCTTGCTCCTTGATAGATTTCAAGTCATTCGAGTCAAGTACCCTTACCTGGCTTTCTCCAATCCTCTGGTATATGAGCTTTTCTGGTTTCCCGTTTGGCAGTATGACTGTCGCATGCACTTCGCTCTCAGCAGACATTGTCTTTTCATCCAGCACCTCCTCAAACATGTTGCTTACAATATCTCCTTCAGTCTTTGGGCGGCTGTATTTTATTGACCCACAGTTCGGGCAGCTTATGTATTCTGCTGGACTTAGAAAACTGCATGATGAACACCTGAAACCAAGCCTGACGGCGACTGCTGAGGGCAACTCAAGGGGATTTACAATCCTGCCGAAAACCTCCTTCTTGTCATCACTTCCTTCAATCTCGGTCTTTGTCCGTATATCAACAATTGGTTTGTTTTGGTTTTTGGGGTTATCCACCACACTTATCTCATACTTTGGCTTAGGTAGATGCTGTGCCAAGGCCTTGGCTAGCATGCTTTTTCCAACCCCCGGTGGCCCGACTAAAAGCAGGTTCCTGCGCTGCTTGATGGCTACAGTCACCTTTTCAACTGCATTATCTTGGCCGATGACACGCTCCATGAGGTTTGTCGGCACAATAACATCTTTTGTGGTCTCTATCTCATCAAATAGCATGTCGATATATAGTGGTGGTGTGTTTATAAAAAGAAATGGTTTTTGGCGGGGTCAACCCGCCAATTCAGTTTCTGTGCTCTGTCACTATCCTCACATCATAGGTGTTTTTTATGTCTGCAGCCTTGTTGACTCCTACAAGAGTTTTTACCTCTGCCTTATGTGCGGCGTCAACTAGCCGTTGTGTTATTATCCCATCCAACACAACATGTGATGGTTTCACGTTTCCTAATGTGTTTATCAAATCCTTTATTTCGACTTCTGCAACAACCAATCCTGCGTCGTCTAGGAGTTTTGCCCCGAGCCTTCCCTTTATTGTCTGCAACTCCTTTAGAAAGTCTACTTGCACACGTGGTTCACTAGGAACTGGAATATTCTTTTCTTCTCCCTCATATGCTTCAACATTTTGTGTGCCGTCCCTTCGTCTGCCGTTTTTCAATTGGTCGGATGGAATCTTCTTCCGCAAAGCCATTATTATCTCTTTCTTACCCAGGTCCTCAACTTCCTTCCCCTGAGGGGCACGCGCAACAAAGTCTATGTCTGCCACCTGCAGAAGTTCCTTGAGTATAATCTCCCCGCCGCGGTCTCCATCTATGAACGCTATGGTCGTCTTTGACTTGCTGAGGTCTGCCACGAGCCGGGGTATGTTTGTCCCACCAACTGCGATAGCATTCTTTATCCCGCACTTCAAAAGGTTTAGTACATCAGCACGCCCCTCCACGATGATTATGGATTCTGAATCCTCTATAGACGGTCCTGCTGAAAGACCCTTATACGCGGTTATTTCTGAAAGTTGCACTGATTTTCTGACTTCATCAACCAACTCCATGCTTTCAGGTATTTCATCTCGCATCAGTTTTTTTAGTATGTCCTTTGCCCTATCTGCCATCATCTTCCTCTTGCTGTTTCTGGCATCCTCAACATTCAACACCCGAATTCTAGCATTACACGGTCCGACCCTATCTACTGTTTCAATTGCCGCTGCAATTATTGAGGTCTCGACCATATCCAAGGAGGATGGTACAAGAACTGACCCGTTTGACTTTCCGCTTTTTGTCTTTATGTCAACTTCAATTCTTCCTATCCGCCCAGTCTTCTGCAGGTCCCTCAATTCTAATTCTTCACCTAAAAGACCCTCTGACTGACCGAATATCGCACCTACTACATCTGGTTTTTCAACTACTCCATCGATTGTTATCTCTGCATGTATGTTATATTTTATCGTATCTGCTGGCGCCTTAGCCATTTAAATCACCTTATTTTTTTTGTTTTTCTGCAATTCAAGCCAAGAAAAAGCCAACCTAAATCAGGCTAACCGGGTTTTTTTTCACAAAATGACGTTGTTGAATTGTGAGAGTGAAATACTTGACTTGAATTATCTACTCTTCATTTTACGCATTCATGGCTTAAATAAAGCCAATCACACACTTCAAAGGCAAAAACCCCTATAAACCCGGAGAAACTGGTTTTTTGAACCTAATCCGCTTCTTTCTACATTTTCCCCCAGAAACAATCTCGCACTCTCCAAATCTATTCGTTAATAGTGCAAGAACCTTCCTGTTGGCTTTGTCTTTTTCCGGTGGCTCCTTAACCCAGACCCTGATTATCCCACAGTTGAACTCTATTTTCTCCTTATTGGCTCGTGGTATAACCTTTACCTCAAAGATAAACGGGTTTTCTGGTTTCTTTGCACAAACCACCCTTTAAGCCACTGA
>JAHIYG010000310.1 GCA_018815265.1 Candidatus Altarchaeota archaeon
CTGTCAGGATAAAGATGGCGGATAATATGATGAATGCTTTGTGTTTTGCACTAGATACTTTCTGCCTCATTTTATGCTGTAGTTCATCCGCTGTAGTAGTACTGTCCGCTTTCACGTTGTTTTCTCATATAATCATTCTCAAAATTCCTTAATACCCTCTTCATCTCCTGGAAATACTTGCTGCCGTCACGTTTTGGGCCTAAAAAGGCGTGATAATAGTGTTGCATTTACCTTAAGGCATGGTGCACCACCAGAAATATGTTCTCGTGTATGTGCCCCTATCCAGAGTGCGTATTTATTTGTAGAAATTGATTTTGTTTCATGGCTCTATTTGAACTTTTTTCGGTATTGTTGCTATTTGTTCTTGGTTTTTTGTTATTGATTGCATTGTCGGGCTTTAGAATCATAAGGCCTTATGAGAAGGGAATCATTGAGCGGTTCGGAAAATATCAAAGGACTTGTGACCAAGGCCTCAAATACATAATACCCCTCATGGAAACCATGAGGAAGGTTGACGTCAGGGAGCGTGCAGTCGACGTCCAGCCGCAGGAGATAATCTCCAAGGACAACATTGTGATGAGTGTGGATGCGATAATCTACTACAGCGTCCTTGATGTCTTGAAGGCTGCCTATAAGGTGCAGGACTATAACTACGCTGTTTTGAAGCTTGCTCAGACGATACTGAGGAGCGAGTTGGGCACTATGGAGTTGGACAATATCCTCTCATCCCGCGAGCAAATAAACTCTGACTTGCAGAAGAGCCTTGATGAGGCGACAGACAAATGGGGTATTGACGTTTCGAAGGTTGAACTCCAGCATGTCGACCCACCAAGGGATGTGACTGAGTCAATGCACAAGCAGATGAAGGCTGAACGTGAGAAAAGGGCTGCGATTCTGGAGGCTGAGGGATACAAGCAGGCGGCGATACTTAGGGCTGACGGTGACAGGCAGTCAGCTGTACTGAAAGCTCAGGGCCAGAAGGAGGCGCAGATAGAATATGCTACAGGTCAAGCTCAGGCAATCAAGCTGGTTTCAGAGGCCAATCAAAAGTATTTCCAGGGTAGTGCAATAACAGACAAGCAGTTAGAGGTTGTGAAAGATGCATTCAAGGACAACGTCAAGTTCGTGGTATCCTCCGATGTCTTGAAGGCTGCTGAACAGCTCCTAAAATAGTGACAATGGGTAAGAAAGCCAGGTTTCTCTTGGCAGGCCTTATTTTGGGGTGGGGCCTCAGAAGACTTGATGAGAGTGTTGCATTGCCTCCCAAATCTGCCAAGGAATTAGATGTTGATTTTGAGCGCAAGATAGAAGAGAAAATAACTGAACGCAAAAAGCGAAAAACCAACGAAGCATCTGATGAATATGTTCCTTCATATGAGTTGGCATTATTTACTCAAGCCAATCGCTGTATGAAATGTGGTGTAGAAGTCAGAAACAATAAAAATTATTGTCCAAACTGCTTGACAAAAGATGAAAGCTCTGATTTGGAAATTAATTTGCAACGTTTCGATAAAGTTATTTCTGCACCCTCTCTTTACGACATTGTGGAGAAGACGTCAAACCAGAGGAGAATAGACTCTTTTGATGCTGATATGCCTAGTAAATGCCCTAACTGCAGTAGCAGGTATGTTTTTTTTGGGAAAACAAGAAGGTGCCCTAAGTGTGACACCTACTGCAGTGAATGCGGTTACCTGGTGGATGAAAAGGCTTTATTTTGTCCTCGATGCCATACCGAATTTGAAAAAGACGATAAACCCGCCCTGGAAAGCGTATGTGTATCATGCGGGGGGAAGAAAACCAATTATAAGGGTAAATATCACTGTGAATTGTGCGACTCCTACTGTGAAAACTGCGGTGCAATAGTTGCAGAAAATGCTAACTACTGCATCAACTGCATGCAGGAATTCGAATAATATTTTATTTGGGTTTAATATGATTTTTTGTCTAATAATATCTGGATATTCAGTAGATGGTCGCTAAATGATGGACATACTTAAGAAAAAACTATCCTCCAAAAAAGAGTTATTGATGTTGTTTCTTCGACTTCTCGGTTTGTACCTCATCATCTGCTCCCTCCATGATTTGGTGTCTGGCGTAAAGGAAGGAACACATATTGATGTTTCGTATTGGTATGGTTCAACCTATTTTTATAACCTGTTTTTCAACCAAAGAGACTACTCTTTTGTAAGCTGGGATTATATACCATTTTATCAGCATCCACCTGTTGTAGGGTATGTCTATGGTTTCGCAAATGGATTATCTGGTGGGCAGCAGAGCTCAAGTATATATCCTCTAGCGTGCTGGTGGAGTAAACATAAGTCATTCGAAGCTGCATACAAAAACTCGTTGTTTTTCAATTTTGATAAGATTGCATCTGCTGGAGATGGAACTACCAAGAATATATGCAAGGACTATTACATCCACCTTAGAAATTCAAGGCAAATAACTTATGTGCCTGTTGTCTTCTCAATCACTGCGTTGCTACTTATGTTGTTTGTATTTCACAGATATCTAAAAAACATAGATGCTGGAATAATTGCTTGTCTGCTTTTTTTCTATAGGGCAGAACCAATATACCTTTATTTCTTGCTCTCAGAGCCTGTTTGCTTATTCTTCTTGGCTTTAGTGATGTTGATTCAAATATCGGATTTAAAGTCACTAAACTCTGATGAAAACTTCAGATGGCTGCAGTATTTCCTTTCGGGCATAATATTATCACTAACTATTGGGCTCAAACTGTCAACATGGTTTGTTCTCCCCTCTATTATCTGCTTGCATATGTTCGATTTGGCAGTCAAAATAGTCCATAACAAAAATCCCAAAATGATGTTCCCGCACATATTGGCTCGGATGAAGTACATCTTATTTATTTTCTTTGTTGCCGGGTTTTTCTTCATTCTGCTTAATCCCATGCTTTGGCCTAATCCAATCGGAAATATGGTCCTTCTAATTCAGGCGAATAAAGAAATAATGGAGCTGCAAAGTACGTATCTAGGGGATAAAATATCTGATTTTGGCCATAAGATTGAGCTCATACTTGATAAGGGAATAATAAGGCGAGAGGAGGTCACACTAAACGGTTTGGTATTCACATTCGATAGGTTGGATTTTCTCATGGTCCTCTTAGCAGGCATAATCAACCTACTGCATCAAACACGAAAAGACATACTCGGTAACCGCTCAATTGGGGCGTATGGGGCGTTCCTTTTCTTCATTTTTTCTTTTTTCCTATTGACAGGGTATTTTATGCATAAGAACTGGAATAGATACTTTATTTATTTCCAATTTTATTCATCTTTTATCCTTTCTTTGGGAGTAACCTTCATCGTTGGCCTTATTATCCGTCTGGGAAAAAAACTTGCATCAGTTATTTCCAAAATAAATAGAAAGCATATACTGTGACATATCAGCCAGTCACATCAGTTTTGCGTCTTCTTTTTGAAGTGCATTACAACTATCTTGTATCCCTCACGTTCAAATATGAAGCTTTGGGTGTTGTCGTATTGTCCCAGCTCTACACGATTGTTTTCTCTGGTCTTGGGTGCCATTATATTTGGCGATAGTATGTAGTAAAACTCTTTGCCAGCGTATGCTCTACTACACTCTATCTTTTCGTAATCTGGCTTAGTTGTCCTCATCAGTGTCTGAAGGTCAAACTTGCAAAAGTCTCGTGGCGGCAGTAGAATC
>JAHIYG010000311.1 GCA_018815265.1 Candidatus Altarchaeota archaeon
AGACCCTGCTGAGACGTTGCTTGCTAGAAATATTAAAACAATTGTTACTGCTAATGCCCTACTCCACATCACATTATATATATTCAGTTTTGGTATATAACTATTTACTAAAGTTTATATACAATCAAACCCATTAATTATCTCAATTATTTTTTTTTATGTGTTTAATATGGTGCGAGGAAAACATCACCGGAGCCCTCCTGAACCTGAGGGTTCAGAGGTTGAGGCTCTTAGAAAAAATATATTGGGGCTTGAGGAAGAGCTGAATAAACAGAAGAACCAATCCGAGGAGTATAGGGGTCTTCTGCAGCGTCTACAGGCTGATTTCGAAAATCACATAAAAAGAAGCGAGATTGACAGGCGCGAATTTCAAAAGACTGCGTCTCAGGGCCTGGTTGAGAAATTAGTGGATGTTTTGGACACTATGGAAATTGCGTTGAAGGCGTCGTCTAAGGACTCTGCAGGGGAGAAAATGCTCGATGGGTTCAGGAGGGTGTATAAACAGCTTGACTTAATCCTTAAGGCGGAGGGTTTGGAGGAGGTTTCGAATGAGGGCCTCTTTAACCTTGATGTGCATGAGGTTGTTGAGACATTGTCTGATGGTTCAAAGCATGATGGGGAAATTGTAGATGTTGTGCAGAAAGGCTACAGACTAAATGGTAAACTCATCCGGGCGTCAAAGGTTATTATAATAAAAAATAACGGTGAATGCGATGGCAAAAACAATAGGGATTGATTTAGGGACAAGTAACTCAGCAGCGGCAGCAATGATAGCTGGCAGGCCAACGATAATACCCAGTGCTGAAGGCACAAGCATAGGGGGCAAATCTTTTCCCTCCTACGTTGCCTTCACAGCTGATGGACAGAGGCTTGTGGGAGAGCCTGCAAGAAGGCAGGCGGCCACCAACCCAGACCGGACCATACAGGCGATTAAGAGGAAAATGGGTACAGACGAGAAAGTCACTATCGAGGGCAAAAAATATACTCCTCAGGAGATTTCAGCGTTTATTCTGCAGAAAATAAAGGCTGATGCAGAGGCGTTCCTTGGCGATAGCGTCACTGAGGCAGTCATCACAGTTCCTGCATACTTTAACGACAACCAGAGGCAGGCTACAAAGGATGCTGGAAGGATTGCAGGATTGGAAGTCAAGAGGATAATAAACGAACCGACGGCTGCTGCATTGGCGTATGGATTGGACAAGCAGGGCAAGGAGATGAAGATTGCAGTTTTGGATTTGGGTGGTGGAACATTCGATGTCACAATCATGGAGATGGGAGACTCGGTGTTTGAGGTGATTTCAACCTCTGGCGACACACAGCTTGGGGGTACTGACATGGACACCCTTCTCATCGACTGGATTATCTCAGAATTCAAGAGGGCTGAGGGAATAGACTTGAAAAAAGACAGGAAGGCGCTGCAGAGGGTCAGGGATGCAGCTGAAAAGGCGAAGATTGAGCTTTCATCAACTACTACAACCTCGATAAACCTGCCGTTTATAACAATGGATTCTGAAGGGCCGAAGCACCTTGAATTAAATCTCAGCAGGTCAAAGCTTGAGGAACTCATCGATGACGTACTGCAGAAGCTGGTTGCGCCCATGCAACGGGCCATCGAGGATGCGAAACTCGAGAGAACTCAGATAGAGAAGATAATACTGGTTGGCGGTCCAACGAGGATGCCGTGCGTCCAGGAGACCTTTAAACGATTCTTTAATAAGGAGCCTGAAAGGGGCGTGGACCCGATGGAGTGCGTTGCAATGGGTGCGGCCATACAAGCAGGTGTATTGGCGGGGGAGGTTAAGGATATACTCCTTCTTGACGTGACCCCATTATCCCTGGGTATAGAGACGTTGGGTGCTGTTTTCACCAAATTAATCGATAGAAACGCAACCATACCCACTAAGAAGAGCCAGGTTTTCAGCACTGCAGCAGACAATCAATCAACTGTTGAAATACATGTTCTACAGGGTGAGCGGCAGATGGCTGCTGACAACACGACTCTTGGAAGATTCAGCCTTGTGGGCATACCGCCTGCGCCGCGTGGTATTCCCCAGATTGAGGTCACATTTGACATAGACGCCAACGGCATAATGCACGTCTCAGCCAAGGACTTGGGCACAGGAAACGAACAGAAGATAACCATTACTGCGTCGAACAAACTGTCTGACGATGAAGTCAAGAAGAAGATGGCTGAAGCCGAAAAGTACGCTGAAGAAGACAAGAAGAGAAAGGAGGCGACAGACACCAAAAACTCCGCTGACTCCCTTGCGTATTCGGTTGAAAAGGCGATTAAGGATTTGGGCGACAAACTTGACAAGGACAAGAAGGAGGAAGCTGAAAAGAAACTCAAGGGTTTGAAGGATGTTTTGGAGTCAGGCGACACTGAAAAAATCAAAAAAGCCACTGAGGAACTGAGCAAAAGCAGCCAGGAACTCTTCAGCAAACTATACGAGCAGGCAGCCAAAAACTACCAGCAGCAAAAACCACCCGAAGAGGAGAAAAAACCAGATGAAGAAAAGAAATCAGACGACAACGTCGTGGATGCAGAATACGAGGTTAAAGACGATAAAAGATAGGTCAACTAGTATTCCCCCCTAATCTGTGTGGCTTTAGCCACGGCATCCCTCATCTCTTTAGGGTGCTGGAGGAAGTAGGATACGAAGCGTTCATTGTCTGTTCCGATTAGAAGGCCTACTTTCACCGGCTTCTCAGGCGAGGCGAGCTCTGCTATTTTCCCATATGCAGAATCAGCCATTTCCGAACTATAGCCTACCAACGCCATCCAAAAAATCTCGCCAGTATCCAACCCTGACAGGTCCTGTTTTGTTATTTTTCCAATGGGTGAATTCCGCCTTGCAAGCCTCCAGACTTCCATGCTCATTTTGTTTGGGCTTACTGCATCGTCTGACCCTAAAAACGCACCCCTTAATTTCGAGTATACCTCACCTATCATTTCAGGCGGGGACTCGCTTAATCTGGAGAGCTTGATGCCAGTCTCATCTAATCTAAAAAATTCATCGTAGTCTGTGCCGTGAAACAACATGTCAAAACCCTCTTTTTTCAGCGCAGCTTTCAGTTCTCCAACGAACTCACTGGGAAACTGCGAAAAAACCATAGGGCCTGAAGTGCTGCCTGCATATGCCCTAGATGCTATTGGGTGGGGTATGCCAATAACATTTACATGTACCGGTTTTTTACCCTGGAAACTCAGGTCAAATTTTGTCCCAGGCAAGCCACCCCCTTGGATGGAGCCGAATTCAAGGGGCACAGCCAAAGACTGCAGCAAATCATCTGACACAGGCAATACGCTCTCCCTCTCTTTCGACGCCACATCTATATTTACGAGGGACACATAAATATCTCACATGCTCAAATGCATTGTTGACACACCCTATCATTCAGTCAAAATAGGAAAGCTCCCAACCGGGTGCAGATACTGTGTCAGAGGGGAGAAGCTAGTCCTTCTGGTCACTGGCGTGTGCTCAAGCAAATGCTGGTACTGTCCACTGTCAACTGAGAAGAAAAACAGGGATTCTGTGGTAGCAAATGAGTGGTGGACAGAAAAAGACCAGGATGTAGTTGCGGAGGCCAGGTTGTCTGGTGCAAAAGGCGCAGGCATCACAGGAGGCGACCCCCTATGCAGGCTAAGCCGGACAATAAAATACATTCGCCTTCTGAAAAAAACATTCGGAAAAAAATTCCACATACACCTTTACACGACAGGAAAAAATGCATCCCCCGCAAAAATCAAGAAACTATATGGTGCGGGTTTGGATGAGATAAGGTTTCACCCTGACTTCCTCTCAGGCAAACCCGATTTGAAACCTATCACTTGGGCGCTGGAATACGGATGGGATGTGGGGTGTGAGATACCGTTGATTCCAGGAAAAATCAGGGAGACGAAAAAATTCATCAAAGCCGTAGACGGATTGGGTGTGAAGTTCCTGAATCTGAACCAGCTGGAGATAAGCGAGTCAAACGCGTTGGAGTTGGATATCCGCGGTTTTAGGCCAGTCGATGGCATAATATTCGCAGTCAAGGGAACGGAAGATATGGCTGAAAAAATACTGGAGTTCTGTTTGGATAATACGAAACTTAATGTCCACTACTGCACTGTGAAATTAAAGGATGGTGTGCAACTCAAAAACCGCTTGAGGAAGAGGGCAAAGAATGTTGCGAAGGACTATGACGTCGTAACAGAGGAGGGGCTACTAATAAGGGGTGCAGTCTACCTGAAGGGTTGGCTGCCGTCATATGGATATAAACGAAGGATGAAAAAACAATCTATTTCATCCAGGAAAAGAACCATGGAGTTGGCTTATTTGCTCGGGAAAAAATATGCTATCCCAGACAATTTGGTCGAGGCAGACTTAACCCGGGGCAGGGTTTTGACTGGTGCATGGGTTGTGGAGAACTTGAGTGGGGAACTGAAAAAAGAGGGATACCTCCCCGCGGTTGTCGAGGAATACCCTACATGGGATTCATTAATCACTGATTTAAGGATTGCTTGAGTAATAAATACCCTCCCCCTTAAGGTGAGGTTTTTATCATGAAAGAGTAGGAGGGTATATGGAGTATTCATCTCTACCTTATAAAGTGGGGTCTCCTACTCTTTCTCAGATGATAGATGGCTATGGCTGGTAAGCGCGACTACTATGAGGTACTGGGCATTTCTAAAGGAGCCTCAGAGAAAGAGGTTAAGAAGGCGTATAGGCAGCTTGCTAAGCAGTTTCACCCGGATGTGAATAAGGCACCTGATGCTGAGGCCAAGTTCAAGGAAGTCAGTGAAGCCTATGAGGTTTTGACTGACCAGCAGAAGAGAGCTACATACGACCAGTACGGCCATCAAGGCGTGAATTTCGGCTCAGACGGCTTTAACTGGCAAAGGGACTTCACTCATTTCTCAGATATTGAAGACTTGTTTGGCGGCTCAGACTTCTTCGGTCATGGAAACATATTTGACATGTTTTTCTCTGGTCAAAACCAGAGGAAAAGAGGTTCTGGGGAATTGCGCGGCTCAGACATAAGATACGACATAGACGTCACATTGGAGGAGATAAACTCAGGGGTAAACAGGAAAATCAATATCTTCAGGCATGAGCGATGCATTGGCTGCAATGGTAGCGGCTCTAAGACTGGGAAACTCCAGACTTGCCAGGTGTGCCGTGGGAGAGGCCAGGAGATTAAGCAGCAGCGCACCCCGTTCGGGATGTTTCAGTCTGTCTCTACATGCACGAAATGCGGCGGTGTAGGCAGGCTCCCTGAAAAACCATGCACAACATGTAATGGCAATGGCATAGAGAAAAAATCAAAGGATATAGATGTGAAGGTTCCTGCGGGCGTAAGGGATGGAAGTCATTTGAGGTTGAGTGGCGAAGGCAATGCAGGACCGTACGGCGGTCCAAAGGGAGACTTATATGTTGTCATACACGAGGCTGACCACTCCATCTTTACAAGGCATGAAGATGACATACTATGTGATATCTCCATAACATTCACTCAGGCTGCTTTGGGTGCTGAAATAGACGTTCCCACAATCGATGGGAGGGTGTCTCTGAAGATTCCTGAAGGCACTCAAAATCATACTGTATTTCGGCTGAAGAATCAGGGGCTCCCGCATCTTAGGGGCGGAGGCCGCGGCAACGAGCATGTGCGGGTAACCATTGAAGTGCCTAAAATACTATCCAAAAAACAGCGTCAAATACTTGAGGAATACCGAAAGATTGAACCCAAGGTCGGGCAAAACATATGGGACAAACTAAAAGGCATATTCACATAGGATTGTTTGTCCATCAGCAGCTACCCGTTTATCCTCACAAAGTCAGCCTACTTCGCTGTCATCACTTGAACATTTATCTATATGTTTCTTCTGCTTTTATAGGCCTGTGTAAATATTTTATCTCATTCTCTTTGGGGGTGTGTTTATGTCTATTTGGGGTGAAGTTGGTGTTGCTGCAGGACTTGTCCATGATGCATTAAAGGATAAGGGAGAGCCGATGGGCATCCATGAGTTGTCTAAACTTACTGGTTTGGATTCCTCAACGGTTTACATGGCGTTGGGTTGGCTTTTGAGGGAGTATAAAGTAACTGTTGACAGGGATGGGAGGAGGTACCTGATTAGTTTAGGCCGTAAAGGCTGAGGTGTATTACCATGCGCATTGCTATGTTTTCCTGGGAGACCTTCAATTCACTGCCTGTCGGCGGAGTCTCAGCTGTTGTGACCCAATTAAGCGAGGCATTGGCTGAGAAAGGCCATGAAGTGCATGTTTTCACAAGGGCGTGTGAGGGCAAACCAGAGCATGAACTCATAAACGGCGTATGGGAGCACAGATGCGTCACACCTGGTATGGAGGATTTCATAGACTACATGGACCACATGTGCGACAGCATAGTATCCTGCTTCCACTGGGCTGAACAAGAATATGGTCGCTTCGATGTAATCCACGGCCACGACTGGCATATCGTAAATGCATTGGCTAATATACGCGCAAACAAAGGATATGATAACCTAGTCTGGAGCGCCCACAGCACTGAATACGGTAGAAACGGCAACCACCATGCAGACAACTGGTTCGCAGCAAGGGTCAGGCACAGGGAATGGCTTGGGGGATATATCTCTAAAAAAGTCACTACAGTGTCTTATGCGATGCGGCATGAGTTGGGCAGGGAGTATCAGGTTCCACAGGATAAGGTGTCGGTGATTTACAACGGCATAAACACGAAAACATTTGAGGGTGTGTTGGATGCTGGCAAGGTGAAGGAGAGGTTTGGGTTGCATCCGCTTGATCCGGTTATACTTTTTTTTGGCAGGATGGCATATCAGAAGGGGCCTGACCTGCTTTTGGAGGCAATTCCAGACATAATCAATGAATTCTATAATGCACGCTTCATATTCGCAGGTTCAGGCGACATGATAGCGCATATTAAGGGTAGGGCGGCGTATTTGGGTGTGCTTCATAAAATCCGCACCCTCGGTTACGTCGATGAAAAGACGAAAATGGACCTGTTCAAAGGATGTGACCTGGTATGTGTGCCCTCCAGAAATGAGCCCTTTGGAATAATCACGCTGGAGGCTTGGGCTTGCGGGAAGCCTGTTGTTGCATGCGACGTCGGTGGGCCATCTGAAATAATCGAAAACTTCAAAACCGGCGTAAAAGTCAATCATGACCCCGCAAGCATTGCATGGGGTATAAAATACTTTTTAGGTGACAGAAGCGGGCAAAGCCTCAAAAAAATGGCTCCAATATGTGTTGCAGAAGCCAAAAAATATGACTGGTCAGAGCTTGCCAAACAATACCTGAATGTCTATAAAAAATAGCAGTCACTCACTTAAATGGGGGTATATCTAATTTCTACTGATGATGGGAAAGAGTGGTCATAGTGCGTTGGAGTATATTTTAACCTATGGCTGGGCTGTTTTGGCTGTGATGGTTGCTGGTGTCATAATCTATCAAGTCAACATACTGTTTGTCTCTACGTCTATATCCACTTCTGCATTGGGTTTTTCAAAGCTGAAGCCGCAGCTGAATTCAGTGTCGCTAGCAAACACTGGGGAACTACAGATTGCATTCACTAACGGCTTAAGCAGACAGATAACTGTCTTGAAGGATGGTCTTGAGTTGAGTGTGCAGCAGGAAGGCGTCTGCGAAAACATTGAAATAGAAGGATGTATTGAAGACAGATGTGTAGTGAGCTTAAACCATAATTTCCTAATCACTGCGGATTCATGCCTCACAGGCACTCCAAACAAGGGCAGGCCATATATCCTGGATGTTGAAATACCCTATGAACTGAATGCAGGCAACATTTTGATAACCCAAACTGAGAAAGGAACCATTAGGGGGCCTTACGAGTGACTTGCTCCTTTTTCATGTTGTAGCATATGATTTTCTCTCTGAAGTCCATCAACGCTGCATGATAGTTTAGTCCTGCATCGAATGGGTTGCCGTGGTGACTGAAGTATTCGTGTACGCTGCCATCCCCCATGCCTTTGGTGCACATGTAGTAGAAGTGGTCTGAAATCTGAAACATCCGATAAATCCTCTTGAACTCGGGGTTTTTGCTTTTTTTCACTTCATTTTCCAGTTCCTTAAGCCTTACGAAATTCAGGTGTTGCATGTGGTTTCCAAGCCAGGCACTGGGGTCCCGCTCCAAGTCAGCCCAGGATATGGTCTCATACCATGGGACATTCACCTCACCTCTTGGATGGTATTTTCCTGCGACCTCCGAGGGTGTGTTAAACTCTAGGTTGCCTTTTTCAAGTATCTTATGGGGGAGGGCATCTAGGAAGTAGAATATCCCTGTGTCTTCCCACTGGTGTTCCCCGAATGTTTCATAGTCCATGAAAAGGTTTATTGTGTCGCCGCTGCATGATGTGAGCCAGTCGGCGTATTTTTCCGCTGTCAACGGCCATCCACTCCACCATCTCGCGCTGAACCTGTAGCCGATGTCGTCTGATAATCTGTAGTTCCTCAAGAGAACCTTAAGCTTTCCCTCCTTTCTGGTGTATATGTAGTTGGGGCTCTTCCATCCTTCGAGGACGCGTTCTATTCCTTCTGCCATGATGGCTTTGTAACCCATCTCCTCCACTTCCTTAGCTATTGTGTTGTGGTATAGGAGTTCCGTGTTTCTGAACACCTGTGGCTTGTAGCCTAGGAGGTCTTTCACAAGCTGTTCCTGCTCTTTGACCTGCTCTTTGAATTCTTCCCTGTAATCGAACAGGCTTGATAAGCTGTGGTAGCGTGTTTCAACTAGGAATTCGCAGCATCCTGTTTCTCCCAATTGTTTGAAGACTTCGAGGAGGTCTTTATCCCAGCGTTCCATCTGTTCGAGTACCGTCCCCGAGAGGCTGTATGACACCTTGAACTTCCTCTTCTGGTTTTTGAGTAAGTCTATGTTGTGGAGTATGTTTTTTGTTGCTGGCCAGTAGCATTTTTTTGCGACTTTATGGAGTGTCCACTCGTTCAATCCAGTGTCAAAGTAGTAGTCTTCCAGTTTGCCCTTGCATTTATCATTGGGCCAGAACCATCGCAGCCTGTGTGGCTGGTGCATTTGGAAGTAAAAACATATTGAAGTCATTTAATCCACCCTCATTATTTCGCGAGCGTTTTTGCTGCGAACAAAAAGTTCGCGGCAATCAGAAACATTTATGTTTCCGCTTTTGCCGAAGGCAAAAAGGCTCAGGGTATCTGATTTTGTATTTGGGGTTTATATAGGTTATATTTCTGGAAACATAATAGGAATTTGATGTATGCCGACGTTTCTGGAGGGATTTCACCGGTTTTTGACCTTCAAAGGCTTGGTTTAGGCAGGTGCAGGAGTATCGAGTTCCTGATTTCAAACGGTTTAGGCGGTTATTGCTCTACATCGATTTGCGGTTTGAACACTAGGAAATACCATGGTCTTTTGGTTGCTTCAAGGCATGGCTTGGATAGGAGGGTTGTTTTGGAGGCGTTTCTTGAGGAACTGGATGTTGGGGGGGAGGTAAATAGTCTGTCTGTGATGCAGTATGCAGGCGCATTAGATGATAGGGGCTTCAAAAACATGTTATCATTCAAATGCGGCGTAAACTATGCTCAAACAACTTGTTCATTCAATGATGTGAATGTTGCCCGCAATCTATACATCGTCGAAGGCAAAAACGCGGTCGTGTTGAATTACACCGTCCAAAACATGTCTGGCTATGATTCGGCATTGACTGTTAGGCCGCTTGTGAACATGCGAAGTTTTCATGAAGTCAATCCTTCTGGTAGGTACCTGACTCAAGCTAAAGTTGAGGGCGGATTCACAACATCTTCTAGCAATGAATGCATGTTCTTCAAATGCCCGGTTGACTGTGTTTTTCTGGATGGGCTATGGTATAAGAGTGTTAAATATGCTCTGGAGGAGGAGCGTGGGGAACAGGATGTTGAGGAAATGTATTCTCCTGGGAGACTGGTTTTTCAGACCCCTTCAAATTCCACGAAAACGTGGAATATTGAAATCGGTTATGGGGAATCAGAAGATGGCGCTCGCCCAACCCTATCAACAGTCTCTAAAATGAAGCAGATAGAGTTAGACGGTAACCCCAGATTCAGTCTGGAAAAAACAGGCATTTCATTTTTGGTTGACGTGGAAGGGGAGAAATCAATAATTGCAGGTTATCACTGGTTTGCTGACTGGGGCAGGGATTCAATGATTAGCCTGCCAGGTTTAACCTTGATTAACGGCAAATACGATGTTGCAGAGTCAATTCTTGCAAGATTCATAGACCACACAAAAGACGGCAGGATTCCGACGAGATTCACAACTGATGGGCCGGTATACTATGACTTCGACGGCTCCCTATGGCTTATTGACAGACTTAAGGAACATTTGAAATACGCGGGTTTAGAGCGCTCCAAAAACCTGCTTACCCCACGTTGGAACAAAATCAAGTCTATAATGGACGGCTACAGCCAGCATGTCGTAGACGGGATATTGCGGCATAAATCCGGCACTTGGATGGATACATTGGAGCGACATGACGCAGTGGAGGTGCAGGCGCTATGGTATAATGCCTTAAAGGTTGTTGAGGGATTTTCAAAACTACTAGGTGACAGTTTGGACTACAGCAATCTATTGTCTGACTTTGAGTCTGCGTTCATGGACAAATACTTCAACGGCAGCTACCTAGATGACTGCTTGGGTGACAAGAGCATAAGGCCTAACCAGGCAATAGCGGTTTCCATGGATTATTCGCCGATTCCTCCAAAGGATGCAGCCAATATTCTAAAAGTTGTCGCAGACGAGCTATTGACTCCGTGCGGTTTGAGGACACTATCTCCAAGAGACCAAAAATACATGGGCCGATATGTGGGTGGGGTCAAGGAGCGGGAGATTGCATATCACAACGGCACGGTATGGCCTTGGCTTTTGGGTCCATACTGTAAGGCAGCATCGAAAATAGGCGGAAACATCGGGCGAAAATTCACTGAAAAAATCCTAGGTGACGCATTCAAATATGTTGGTATAAACTGCATTGGTTCATTGAACGAAATATACGATGGCAACCCCCCGCATACTCCACGGGGTGCCATAACCCAGGCATGGTCTGTGGCTGAAATACTTAGGGCATATAATGAAGACACCGTAGCCCAGAAAAAACTATAAAGCTTATATGCTGTGAAGCAGATATTTTTCCATGGACTGTATCAAACCAATTCTTATTTTATCAATTATTATCGTCTTGGCAAGTGGATGCGTTGAAAACCTACTGGGCTCCAAGAAGGGGACCCAATCTGAAATAGTCTGTGATCCACCATATCTCAGGGTCGGTGCGGACTGTTGTTTGGACAGGGACCAGAACAGAATCTGCGACCGAGACGAACAACCCGTTAGAGCCACAACACTACCTGTTCGAACTACGACAGCGCCTGCTCGAACGCAGACTACGGTTGCAGTCCCGTCACTTTGTTCATCTGACTCTGACTGCAGCGGCCCAAGTGAGATGGTGGTCTGCAGAGGAAGCCAAGTAGTCAAGGTAGCCATAGGCTACGTATGCAATAATCCAGCAACTGTGCGGGCTGAATGCGTTGGGAAAACAGACGTTACTGTCCTGCAGACATGTGCTTCAGATGAAGTCTGTGTATGGGGCATATGCCTGCCTGAGGACGAATACAGCGACTACTCAGAAACACCCACGACATCTGCATCACCTACGACGACAGTGGCTGGTGCTACTACCTCAACACCTGCTGAAACGACAACCACAACAGCCACTGGTGTAACCACAACCACTTCTGCTGAAACGACCACTACGACATTGGGTATGGAGTCTGAGTCCGAATCCACAACTACTACAACACTCGTATCACTGACTTGCGGGACTTTCAAGGCTTGGAGTTCCATGCAGTGCGCACTAGCATCATGTCCTGCAGGCAAATCCTGTGCATATACTCCAAACATAAACCCGACCAAACCCGGAACATGCAGTTGCAAGTCTGTTCCCACAACAACGACAACATTGGCTCCCGCGCTGTCATGCACTTCATTGCCTGCGTTCACATCAGGTTCATGTGCGTCAAGAACATGTCTATTAGGAAACACATGCGCATACAATCCACCCAGCGGAGGAAGCCTATGGGGTACATGCAGCTGTGAACCATGGGTTCCAGGGACAATAACCCTCCCAACGCTGCCGACGACAACGACTACTTTGTCGGGTTTCCCCTGCAGTGGTCCAGCAGTTGGTTCAGCGTCCTGCTCGGGTAGGACATGCTCCGCAGGAAAGGTCTGCGAATATAGCGCTGGCCCGATGCCAGGGTTCGGCTCATGCTCTTGCAAGTCTGCAACCACCACATCCCTCATGATTGGAACAGTCACTCTGCCCACTGTATCCTTCACTATACCAACTACATCAACGACTTTCCCAGGTCTGCCGTGTAATATTGGTCCAGCATCAAGTCAGGCGACATGTGATGCGAGAACGTGTTCCTCAGGGAAAGTATGCAAGTATAAATCAGGCACAATACCTGGGTTGGGTTCATGCGAATGCAAGACGCCGTCAACCACGACAACCTTGACAATTGGGACAGTAACTCTACCTCGTGTATCTGTGACCCTACCAACTACTTCAACCACCCTCCCTGTTGGGACTTACGTGACTATATCATTTGCTCCAGTAACTACCCTGAAGGCATTCCCAACACTTATTACGCCAACGACAATCAGGTTATATCCATGAGGTTATCGTCCTAAAATTCCCCTGAAGAAATTCACTATTCCCCCTACCACTCCCCCTCCGCTGTCTTGCGTCACGGAACCCGGTGGTCGAGGCTGCGTTGTCGAAGTCACTGGGATGGTCTCAGACATGGTGGTTGACGTCGTCGAGGCTGCAGTATCGCCGCCCACTTCATCTGCTTTTTCGCCCTGGCATTCAACATCGTACACCTGTTTCCTGCAGAATTCCTCTATTGCATGCGACAGGTCAAATGAGCCTATGACCTCTCCTGTGCTGTAGTCGTATACTGTCATAGAACGCAGGTTCTTTTTGAAGGGTATAACCACTGTGAAATCATTTGAATCCTTGATGACATAATGTGGTTCGTTTTCATCGAGATCTCCGTCATCTGATATCTGGCAGTGCCTTGGATCCATTATTGTCCTACTCCACCAAATATCATCCCTGTCTGTTCTAACAACCATCTTAAGTGATGCGTCGTCATTGAAGTTTGGCAGGAAATTAGGTGCTACACCATATACGACTTTAACTTCATCCATTGTGACATACCCCTGTCGCGAGGTCATCTCCATAACCACTGCCTTTCTGAAATCCTGCTCAGAGCATACTGTATGGACTAAAGCAAGCATCACCAACGCCGCCGTCATTATTTTTTTATCCATTTTTTTTTTTTAACACGCTGGTATTGCGTTAAATGCAATGTTCCCGCATCTGTTGCATGCGGGGCCGTATTGGTTTCCGCTCTTCATCACACAGTTTCCTGGATTTCCGCTGTTGTAGGGGCTTGGGTCGATTAACCAGTTCCCACCGCAGCACTCCTGCACTCCATCGCCTCGCCAGTTGCACCAGTTGGGTGAATGTATGCCAAGGTTGGGCGCTGGTATGCCTCTTGCCTGCCAGTGCACTGTCCATAGGCCTGAGCAGTCTGCTGCATTTCCTGCCACGCATTCATCCTCGTCCATGCCGGTTTCTTCCGCGTAGTCTTCGCATGAGCATTCATAGTCTTTATCTGCTTTTCCATCTGCTGCATAGTCGTTTCTACAGGCCTGTTGCTGTGCCGCAGTTGCTGGCCAGCATTTTGTTGTGGGGCAGAATTCAAAACAGTTTGCGGCATTTAGGCCGTGGGCGTTTGCGTATGCAGTGCATGCACCCTGGCTGTTGAATGTGTTTTTGCAGGCTCCACCCTCTGATGCTGAGCCGTCGCAGCAGTATTCATCTTTCAATGCGAATAATGCGTGGCCTGACTCATGCAACAAGGTATTTGGTTTGTTGAACCTGACTGAGAATTTCCCAGTGGTCTTGCATGCTCTATCATCGTTTCTGAATACGATGACTGCAGTGTTTGCGAAGGGGCAGTCTGCTGCGAAATCAGCAGGGAGGTCCCATTTTTTGCAGACTTCCTGATAGTCTCCCTCGCCGTCGTGGAAGTATATGTTGTATTTGCATGCATTGTTTGTGAATATTGGGTTGGCCATGTAACCGTTGTTTATGAGGCTTTCCATGTTGTTGAGGAATAGTGCGTGGTTTCCTCCGTAGTCTTTGTCTTTTACAAATACTATGTTTATCTTGTCTGCTGGGTCGCCGTTGTATATGTATTTCGAGCATCCAGTGCATGCGGCGCAGGGTCCTCCGCAGTCTATCCCATCCTCTAAGGGGCTTCTTATGTCATCGTTGCAGTCGCAGTGGTCGCCTACTCCATCATCGTCTCCATCCTCCTGGCCTGGGTTGTCTGTGTGGTCGCAGTTGTCACATGCATTTCCAAATGCATCACCATCCTCGTTTACCTGGCCTGGATTATTGTTATTCACGCAGTTGTCGCATGCGTCGCCAAACTGGTCCCCGTCAGAGTTTTGCTGTCCAGGGTTTGGGATGTAGTGGCAGTTGTCGCATATGTTGCCGACTCCGTCGCCGTCTGAATCAGACTGGGGGCCCGCAGTATTCGGGCAGTTGTCGCATGCGTTTCCAGTACCGTCTCCGTCAGTGTCTTGCTGTCCTGGGTTGGCGGTGTTTGGGCAGTTGTCGTCATTGTTGCATACTCCGTCG
>JAHIYG010000312.1 GCA_018815265.1 Candidatus Altarchaeota archaeon
CAGGCCATGTCTGCTGCAAATTGGACACGTGCATGATATGTGGTTTATTTCTTCCAGATGCTTTGTCCCGTAGTCTGTGAGGTATCTGCCGTCCATTGCGTAGAGGGCATATGCTGCAGAGTCGAATAGGTCGCATCCGAGGAGTGCTGCAAGAGGGAAAATCATAGGGTGGCCTAGGCCGAATGCATGCACTACAGTGTCTGTCGGCAGGCCCTGCTTTGAAGAGGCTATGACGTCTACCAATTCTGGAAACCGGTAGGACTCCATCAAAGGTACGATGCCGCCTATTGCTGCGAGCTTGAACATGGAACCTATTTCCTTCGCAGCCTCAAGTCTGAGTTCTGGGTATTTAGCCCCCTGGACCGCTGCGTTCACCAGAAATTTGGCGGCTTTCGCCTCGCGCGCCCTCTCCAGTGTAGTGCCTAAGTGCTCTTTGGCCCTTGGCAAAAACGTATCCGGCGGACTTGGTATGTCGAGGAAGGATCCTATGTCTGAGCTTATCTTCTCCTGAAACTCTATTATCTCCTGGTTTGTCGTATCCACTGCCCCGTATACCATGAGTTGGTAGCTGCCGCTGTCTGTGGCAACCACTCCGTCAAAGCTTAGGAACCTGTGGATGCCTTGTTCCAAAACCTCGTCTTTGAGTGATTCATCCTTGAGAAACATGTAGGCGTTTGTCATCAGCGCCTGCGTATCAAAGTCCTTTACAAGCTCGGCAACCGGGATTGTCGGCTTTCGGGGGTTGTATACTGGCAAGAGACATGGGGTCTCCAGTGTCTTTCCGTTTATGCTTAGTTTGCCTATTCTGCCTGCAGCATCCTTTTTCTTGATTTCGAAACTATAGTCCATATTTTTATTTCTGCCATCTAAAAGGTTATCTGAAATAGGGGATTAGATAAATTAAGTGTGGTGATTGCATGAGGGAGATAGAAGATATAAAGGTCGGGGACGCCATGACAAAGGGCGTAATATGCGTTGACGTCGAAGACAGTGTGAAGTTGACAGCTGAGGTGATGAAGAAAAACGACATAAGCGGGTTGCTAGTCACAAAAAGCGGTGACGGAATTGGAGTGATAACCGAGAGGGACATAATCAAAAAGGTCGTTGCAGAAGGCAAGAAACCAGAGTCAACGCCTGTCAAGGACATAATGACTTCCCCATTGGTTACGATAGCACCTGATGCAACGATAGACGATGCTGCGACGATAATGCGAGACAAAGACATAAGAAGGCTCTTTGTCGAAGATAATGGAAAAATAATTGGGATACTTTCAGAGTTTGACATTGTAAAGATTGAGCCTGCACTGCATTTGATAATGAAGGAGAAGTATGAATGGGACATAAGCAAATGCCAGGCGATAATAGAGGGCAGGGTAGTAGGATACAGCGAGCCCGATTTTGAAGACATTAGGGGAGAAGATTAGTGGAGTTTTCGGAGCATAAAGGACATGTTAGACATCGTATTTGTCAGGGAAAATCCTGATGCGGTTGAGAAAGACCTCATAAAGAGAAACGACAAGGAGAGGATAGAAAGTTTTAGGAAGCTTTTGGAAAAGGACAAAAGATGGAGGCAACTCAAAAGGGATTCTGATGAACTGCGAGCCAAAAGAAACAAGCTGACTCAGGAGATACAGGAGGCTAAGGCAAAGGGGGCTGATGTGTCTGCGATTATTTCAGAGGCTAAGGAGATGCCTGCTAGGATAAAGGCCGTCGATGCGGAAGCAGAGGGGCTGATGAAGGAAATCAACTACACGCTCATGAGGCTTCCAAACATACTGCATGAGAGCGTGCCAGTTGGCTCGTCTTCAGAAGATAATGTTGTGGTCAGGTCAATTGGAGAAGCCAAACCAAAGCCATTTGAGTTGAAACACCATGGGCAGCTCGCTCAGGAGCTAGGTGTTGCAGACTTTGAGAGGGCTGTCAAAATAAGTGGTTCTGGATTTTACTTTTTGAAGGGTGATTTGGCGCTTTTGGATTATGCATTGATGAACTATGCGATTAAGACATTGGTTGATAGAGGATACACCCTTGTTGAGCCGCCTCTGATGATGAGGAGGACGCCGTATGAGGGAGTCACAGACTTGGATGACTTTGAGAATGTAATGTACAAAATAGACGGTGACGACATGTATTTGATTGCCACAAGCGAGCATCCTATGGCTGCCATGTATCAGGACGAGATAATAGAACCCCAGAATCTCCCGATAAAGTATGCTGGCGTCAGTGCGTGTTTCAGGCGGGAGATAGGAAAGCACGGCTTGGATGAACGGGGGCTTTTCAGGGTGCATCAGTTTAACAAGATTGAGCAGTTCATATTCTGCAGGCCAGATGACAGCTGGCGCTATCACGAAGAGTTGATACAAAACGCCGAAGATTTGATGAGGGATTTGGAGATGCCATACCGCGTCGTCAACGTCTGCACAGGAGACATCGGAACAGTGGCTGCGAAAAAATATGATTTAGAGGGCTACAGCCCCAGGGAGGACAAATACATAGAGTTGATGAGCTGCTCAAACTGCACGGCATACCAGAGCGCCAGGTTAAACATAAG
>JAHIYG010000031.1 GCA_018815265.1 Candidatus Altarchaeota archaeon
ACTGACAATCGGAAACTATTTCAAAACCAGACTGGACCAGCTCGGCGCGGAAACAAAAAAAGCTGAAATAGAAGTAAAAGACGAAGACGGAAACACAGCCGCCAAAGCCTATTTCGAGCGCTTAGAAGAAACCGGCGAATGGGACCTGATGGGCCGTGAAGACTTTGACGGCCAGCTCACAACATACGGGGAACTTACCCTTGACCATGAAAACGAATTAAAGCTATTGGATGGCGAACTAACTGAAAAGTTCGGCAGTGATATAGCGTTCCAGAACATAAGAGACGGCAAACAGGCCTACGCGGAAATAAAAGATTCAGATGGGATAACAAAACTTGTAATAGCACCGGCTCATGACGGCGGGTATAACTATTACGATTCGTACGGCGCATATATAAATGCGAAGATAAAAGATTATGCTAACTATAAAGAATATACTCTGACCGATAACTATCTTGTAAACTACAAAGAATTTCGAGAGTATGATTATGAAACCCTCTTAGAACTTGAGCTTACGCGAAGCGACAGAATCAATCTCATACTTGACTTTACAGATATTACGTATGACCAGATACATGAATTAAATATTACAGCCACGGCGATAGCGACGATAAGCCATTATATTCTTTTGAATGGTATAAACAATAAAAATGCAAACGGTCCGCCTGAATATATGGCAGGATTTACCCAGCAATTGGCAATCGCATCGCCCAGCATGATAGATTCGACAGTAATAGCACTTTATAAAGACAGTAAAGGATTTATAAATGATTCCGGGACATGGATAAAAGATGCATATTTAGGCTCAGATGCCGTAACAGATGAGATCATAGCGGGAATAGACAATAAGTTTGGATACTCCTTACCGTCTGACATTGTAGGTTTAGCGTATAGCGGAGGAGGCGACCCATTATTGCAGGCATTAAATAAGCGGCATGATATTGATATGAAATCAGTAGTCTTAGTCGGAACCCCTTTACGAGAGTACCGTACGATTTCAAACCCAAATATTGAAAATGTAATAATGGTACAAGGCGACAGGGATATTATCGGCAAGGTGTTTCACCCCTTTGAATATAATCCGGTACCAATAAATGAGTATCACATATTTTTAAAAGACATAGATCACGTTAGCTATTCCTACGATCCAAATTACCCAAACCCAAATCCGATGGCGGTTAAAGCGGCGCGGTTTGTGGCAGAAATGATGAGACTTTCTAATGATTCCGCGAAATTAAAGAGTTTTTTAGGTAATACTGCCGGAATAACATTTGATAATGGAACCAAAATGTATACGGTGGATCTAACTGCTGTGAGGTATAATCCATGAACACCAAAACAATAGTAAAAATATCAATTGTAGGAATAGTTATTTTTTTAATACTATTTTTAGGTATAACGTTTCAGCGGAGAAGCGCAGTTAAACAAAATAATAATGGTAATGCCACAGTTATTGTTGGTCTGCCAAAAGGGCAGACTGGAATTATAACTGAACTTGATAAAATTGCAGAGCAATATAATCATCTTGATGCAGGGGATAGATTTTTTAAAAAAGGTGATTTTGATGCTGCTATTAAAGAGTATGAAATTTCTTATTCTTTGGCAAAATCGGACGGAGGAAAAGCGGTTGCGCTTTTAGCAATTGCAAATGGTTACGAGAAAAAACGAGACTACAAAAAAGCTTTAGAATACATGATAATTGATAGAGATCAGTATGTTAATGACTGGGCAAAACCTCCAGTTGTTGAGCGTATTAAGTATCTCGAATACGCACTGCAAGGCGAATATGAATTTGCAGTAAAACATGCGCAATCTGCCAGTACATCAGATAAAGAAATCCATGGGCAACGAAAAGAAAGCCTCGACTACATTGAGCGCCTAAATGACATCATAGCTGCAAAAGAATATATAAAAAGCCTCAAAAAGTAAAGAGCTAAGTGGGGCAGGTCTTCACACGTGACTAATAGGATACTGGCAGATAACAGAAACGAGCAAAATCGGAATAAAGAGCCTGACGCCGCCAGAAGTATTCAACACAAATTCCCCGAAAGTGAAGATAGACCTTAACGCTCTGAAACAGTACGCGATAGATTCAGAAAAAGTCCTGACATTCGAAGGAGAACTGGGCCCCCCTTGATAGAAAGAAATGATTTCGAAATGGATAAAGATACTCTTACTGTAATGCTCAGCCCTTATTCGCAAACCAGGTTGGAATTGGCTATTTATCATGCGCTTGCTCCGATGATAAGAATCCCGGTGAATTATTTGAGTGACAAAATAAATTTCCTGAACCAGTTTCTCCAGTCTGCCTGACCGCAAAACAAAGTCAAACAAAAACTTTTTTCTGGTGCAAATGTACTATTGGGATCTGCGTGCTATGTACAAGCCGAGATATGACGACTTTTCATTACCAATTGCTAAATGATTCCAAAGACTCCGGAATGAGTGGGGACGAGTTTCCGCAATATGCAATTATCTTTGACTTTGTGCGTTATGGGTGGTATTCTTTGTTTAGATATCTAAACATGTGTTTACGAAACTAAACAAAGGGAAATGTGAGAAATTATGAAAATTACAAAGCCTCTAAATAGAATACTGGATAGCGAAGCGAAAATCGAGATATTGAGGTTTTTATGCGGAACCGGCGCTGAATGGAACGGAAGGCAGATAGCAAAAGAAATTGGAGTTACTCCGGCGACGGCGCATAAAGCGCTTAACAGCTTGAACAATGAAGGTATGTTGATTCTTCGTAATATGGGTAAGACGCATGTTTACAGTTTGAATACCGATAATATTATGGTCAAAGATATGCTTAAGCCGTTGTTCTTTAAAGAGAGCGAAGTGCTGTGCGGTATTTTGAAGACCATAAAAAAGCATATCCGGAAATCAAAAATCAAAGACGGGATAATCAGCGCGGTATTGTTTGGAAGTGTTAACGCTAAGCAGGATCATTCTATGAGTGATATTGATGTCGCGGTAGTAGTGAAAACCTGTAAAGTTAAAGCGAAAACTGAGATATCGTTCGAAGAAATAGACAGGGAAATATCCAGCAAGTTCGGCAATACGGTATCGGCGTATATAAATACCAAAGCTGAGTTTAAGTCTAAGAAAAAAGCAAATATGGCGGTGATTAAAAATATTCTTAAAGGGTATACTCTGATCTATGGCAAAAAAATAGAGGGGGTTATATGACGCCGAAGAAAATGAAGACGGTTGCGGTGGAGAAAAGCGATTACAAGGTCTATCTTAAAAAGGCGAAAGATCTGTACGATATAACACAGACTGCAAAAGAGACTCGAAACTGGACGGCAGTGGGGTTGAATGCCGTACATTGTACTATATCATGTTGTGACGCATTGCTTACGTTCTATTTAGGGGTACGGTCATCCGGCGAAGACCATATTCAGGCGGCTGATTTGATATCGCGTATACCAAAAGATAACGTAAAAAGCGCGGCCAGTTCGTTTAAAAGAATTATCGCGAAGAAGAACCTTGTCGCGTATGAAAACAGAGAATTCTGCAAAGGGGACGCTGAAGATATTTTCAAAATAACCGGAAGATTTTATGATTGGACAACATCGATTCTCCCGGGCTTGAGATGAGCAATGTCGGTGAAAGTGTCTAAGAAAATTATATCCGAAATTCAAAAACTGCCCAACGGTTGTTGGCATTCCGTGTTCTGAGAGTTTCTTCTCAGTAGTTTCAACTTTTCAATATATTAATCATAATAATAAATTAGCATTTTTATTTTTTGTTAGGTATACTTTGTTTCGTAGTAAGTAGCCTCGTGTAAGTGGGTCGTGAAGGTATACGATTCCCTGGAAACCTTGTTAAATGGGTATTTTGGGGGATATTCGGAAAAGGGAAGTCGG
>JAHIYG010000313.1 GCA_018815265.1 Candidatus Altarchaeota archaeon
ACTCACAGTGCTGCGGATGGAAGTCCCATGCTGCGGAGGACTAGTTCAAATAGCCAAAGAAGCACTCTCCCAGGCAAAAAGAAAAGTACCACTCAAAGCAATAACAATCTCCATCAAAGGAGACGTACTCTCTGAGGAATGGGTGAACTAAATGGCTGATGTAAGTGACATAAAAGGGTTTGTAGAATACCAAACGGACTCAATAGTGAGCAGGGAACTAATCAGAAAAGAAACAGGCACCGTTACATTCTTCGCATTCGACAAAGGTCAGGGGCTTTCAGAACACACTGCCCCCTATGATGCACTGGTGCAGGTGACAGACGGAGTAGCAGAACTAAAAATAGACGGTAAACCATATGTGGTGAAAGAAGGGGAAATGATTGTGATGCCCGCGGAAAAGACACATTCACTAACTGCAATTGAAAGATTTAAGATGATACTCACAATGATACGATCCTAATCTTTTCTAGACAATGCGCAGCACCTGCAAACCAAACCCATGACTTTAGACTCGTCGCTGGATTCAAGTATGTCAGTAGCAGCCTCCGTAATCATCTTCCCATAACCCTCAGGAGCCGCTGAAGAATCGCCCCGTTTCTTATGCAGATACTGTGAAATAGCAGAAGGCGTAACACCCAACTTCTCAGCAACATCCTTCTGAGACAAACCCTTGGAAACCAACTCCTTCGCCAAATCAGCCCTAATCTTCGGAAGCGTATACCACAACGCATCCTCACACGGCAACTTCAACATGGTATATAACAGTGTTAACTTAGTATATAAAATAACAATAGTTAAGTTTATATACTAGTTTGACGTATATTAACAATCGTTAAGATGTCGTTTATTTTTTACCTTATATACAGGCTGCGCGTTGGCGTGTGTTGTCCATGTGTCTGTAGCCAATAGGCTATATTTTCAACGGACTACACCTTACACCTTTATTTTTTTTTGTAAACAACTTTTGGGAGGAACAAAAAATGACGTATAATAATATTTTGTCAACAATCGGGAACACGCCTCATGTGAGGCTAAACAGGATAGTGGATAGTGAAAGCGCAGAAGTAATAGCAAAAATAGAGTCTTTCAACCCTGGCTCATCTGTAAAGGACAGAATAGCACTTTACATGGTTGAAGAGGCCGAGAAACAAGGTCTTCTGAAAAAGGATTCAGTAATTATTGAGCCGACATCAGGAAACACAGGAATCGGGTTGGCGATGGTTGCTGCAGTAAAAGGCTACAAAATAAAGCTGACTATGCCAGACACTATGAGTGTGGAGAGGAGAAAGATTCTTCAGGCATTTGGTGCGGAGATAGTCTTAACCGAAGGTTCCAAGGGGATGAAAGGGGCTGTGGAAAAGGCAGATGAATTGGGCAAAGAGTCACCCAACATATACATACCTCAGCAGTTCAGAAACAAAGCGAACGTGAAAGCACACAGGGAGACGACTGCGAAGGAACTGCTTGCCGACGTCGGAGAATTCGACGCATTCGTCGCAGGAGTAGGCACTGGAGGCACTATCTCCGGCGTCGCAGAAGCTGTCAAACCCAAAAATCCTAAGACAAAGTTTATCGCAGTGGAGCCTGAAGCATCACCTGTGCTGTCAGGAGGAAGTCCCGGCCCACACAAGATTCAAGGCATTGGCGCAGGCTTCATACCAGAGATACTTCGCAAAGACTTGATTGATGAAGTAATCAAGGTCTCAAATGAGGATGCGTACACGACATCAGAGAGACTGGCGAGAGAAGAAGGCCTACTGGTCGGCATATCAGCTGGCGCAAACACCTGGGCAGCGCTTCAGGTTGCTAAAAAACTCGGTAAAGGAAAGAAGGTGGTTGTGATACTGCCTGACACAGGAGAGAGATACCTGTCGACGCCGCTTTATGAAAAAAGAGGATAAAACATGTTTGACACAATAAGGACTGCCTACCGGAAGGATCCGGCTTTGCACGGGGGAATAAACATACTGGAAGTGCTATTCTACCCCGGGGTGCAGGCAATATACATCTACCGTATCGCACACATCCTCTACAAAATAGGTGTTCCAGTCCTACCACGCGCATTATCGTATTTCGGAAGGTTTTTGACTGGTGCTGAGATTCACCCTGCCGCGAAAATCGGGAGGAACTTTTTCATAGACCACGCAACTGGGGTGGTTGTTGGGGAGACTGCAGAGATTGGAGACAACGTCATGATCTACCACGGCGTAACCTTAGGCGGCCACGGGTGGTGGAGGGACGAGAAGGGCGCGAAAAGACACCCGACAATAGGGGATAACGTCATAATCGGTGTTGGAGCCACCATATTGGGTCCAGTAACCATAAAAAAGAACTCAAAAGTCGGGGCTTTAGCAGTTATCGTAGACGACATACCAGAGGACTCAACAGTAGTCTGCCCAAAAGGCAGGCTAAAG
>JAHIYG010000032.1 GCA_018815265.1 Candidatus Altarchaeota archaeon
ACAAGAAACTTTTGAAAAACCCGGGGGAGCTTGAGATACTGGGCGATGGCAAACAGAGGAAGTCATATCTATACGTCAACGAATGCGTTGACGCCATGTTTTTAGCCATAAAAAAATCAAGGGAGAAACTAAACATCTATAATCTCGGTCACGACGACTACATTGAGGTGACGCCAATAGCAGACATAGTATGTAAAGAACTAGGCCTCAAAGATGTCATATACAAATACAGTGGCGGAGTAAGAGGGTGGGTTGGAGACAGTCCATACATCCACTTAGACAATAGTAAAATCAAGAAACTCGGTTGGAAACCAGAAAAAACAATCCCTGAGTGCGTGGCAGAAACAATAAACTGGCTTAAAGGAAACAAATGGGTGCTGGAGGAGAGGGGATGAAGATTGTCGTCACAGGTGGTTCCAGGGGGATAGGGCGATTGATAGTGGGGGACTTGATAAAGGAACATGAAGTCATAGTGGTTTCAAAGTCAAAAGAGTCCACAGACAGAATAAAAGATGAATTAGGCGTTAAAGCATACTCAGCTGACGTTACAGACTACCTGGAAATCGAGAAAACATTTAGGAAAATAGGTTCATTTGATGCTTTGATAAACTGTGCCGGCGTATTGGGTCCAGTCGGGCCGATATCCCAGACTGATATGAAACAATGGAAGAAGACCCTAGATGTCAACCTAATAGGTACTGTAAACTGCTGTAAAGCCGCTATTTCGCACATGTCTGGCAAGGGCAAAATAATCAACCTTTCAGGTGGCGGCGCCGCATATCCTAGGATATATCACAGCGCATATGCTGCGTCTAAGGCAGCGGTTGTCAGGTTCACAGAAAACCTAGCTCAAGACCTACTCCATGATGGCACAAAAGTGGCTGTCAATGTTGTGGCGCCCGGAGCACATAAGACAGACCTGTGGGGTGGCGAAACATTCGATGAAGAGCCAGGCCAATGGGCTGACCCACAACTACTTTTTAAACTAATCAGATTCCTACTATCCAAAGAGTCGGACGGGGTTAACGGGAGATTCATACACATAAAAGACGACTACCTAAACTTTGACAAGTCAGACCAAGACATGTTCACTATGCGACGGATAGACGACTTCAAATACAGGCGAAAATGACTGGTAAATATAATGTCGGAATAATAGGTTGTGGATTAATCGGTGGAAAAAGAGCCAACGCATTAAAGGACTTTAAAAATTCAAAACTAATTTTGGCTGCGGACATAGACATCAAACGTGCCAAAGAGTTTGGAAAAGAACACTGTTGCGACTTTACTGATGACTGGAGAAAAATCACACGCAACAAAGACCTAAACATTGTGGTTGTCGCAACAACGAATGACATGCTCGCTGAGATAACAACAGATGCGATAAAACACGGTAAACATGTTCTAGTGGAGAAACCTGCTGCAAGAAACCCCAAAGAACTCATGAAAGTGATTAATGCAGCGAAAAAAAACAGGAAAGTCAAGGTCAAAGTCGGTTTCAATCATCGTTTCCACCCTGCAATACAGAAAGCCAAGGAACTCATAACAACTGAGGGTATTGGTGAAGTCATGTTCATCCGCGCAAGATATGGGCATGGCGGAAGAATTGGCTATGATACGGAATGGCGGGCGGTGAAGAAAATAGCAGGTGGCGGAGAAATGCTTGACCAGGGAAGCCACATAATCGACTTGTCACGGTATTTCATGGGAGACTTCAAATCAGCAATAGGTAAATGCAAAACCTACTTTTGGGATATGGAAGTCGAAGACAACTGTTTCGCGCTTTTGGAGACTAAAAAAGGCCAAATCGCACAGCTTCATGCATCTTGCACTCAGTGGAAAAACATCTTCAGCATGGAAATCTTCTGTCGTACTGGTCAGATAAACATTGACGGACTAGGACGAAGCTACGGCGTCGAAACACTAACCTATTACAAGATGAAACCAGAAATGGGACCGCCCATAACAACAGTCCAAAAATGGGACGAACCAGACAAATCCTGGGAAAAAGAATACCAAAACCTAATAGAAGCGATTGAAAAGAATATGGAACCAGATGGCAACCTCTATGATGCATTTGAATCCATCAAGATTATAGAAAAAATCTATAGAGAGCTTTGATTAACCTCTATATGACTTCAGTAAAACCAGATTTTAGGCGGAATCAAAGCTTACTTGAGTGTTTTGATTAGGGATAATCAAAACCCTCTATAGTCAAAGCTGAGCATTTTTCAAGTGTTCTAGGGAAATGTATGCTGCTAACAAAACCCATGCGATTAAGCTTATCCAGTTAGCCCACCATAACCCTGTAAATTCTGCAGTCACGAAATATTTACCTGGCGGCAAGTTTATACCTGCGAGCATATAGGGTTTCTCAGTTACTACTGGGAAATAATTTAATTTTTCTCCATTCACCTCTATTGATAGCATCTCAGGACTGTAAAGTATTGGTAATTGAACTATTCTCTGGCGTGTAACCTCAATACTGCATTCTTTTATTGTGCCTCTCTTCTTGCAGTCCTCCACTGGTAATTCATTATTGACGTATACACCTGGATAGATGGCTTTCCAATAAACCGAGCCAAAAAGGTAATCTGGCTGAGGGTGCATATGCTCCATAGAACCTTTTCTGGAGACTAACTCTTGCAGGCTTATCCTAAAAAAGTCGCCTTCTAATGGCGTAAAAAATAGTCCGGCAGAGACTCCAACTATCAGCACCCCAACCAACATGACTAGTTTATTTTCCTTTTTTACAAGTTTTTTTATTGCTATTGCCGATAGTAGAGTTCCACTCCAAAGGATTTGTGGAAAGACCCTAAAACTCCACTGTACAACCATAAATGCATTTGGCAGATACTTCCAGAAATCAAATGGAGACCATACTACAAAAAAAGAAATGATAAAAACTAAAAATAAAAATATTGAATTTTTTTTCTCGTCACCACTAAAAACTTTTGGGTCAAAAAAGAGGTGATAGGCAACAAGACCAGAAAGCAAAAGCATTGGCCACCCGACCGATATCGATATCTTATAGGGGTTCGGGTGCAACTCCCTGTCAACAGGTTCAGGAAGTGCATATGCTGGCGACAAAAGTGAATAGATGTTTGTGAGGTGGGTATGTTGCATTGGGTTAGGGTGATAGTATCCCGCATTTGTCATGCCTCCATAGACTGCAAGTGGGCCAAGGAAAAAAAGAGAAAGGGCGATACCTAAAGCAAAACCGCATGATATCTTTAAAAAATCGATAATGCATTGTCTGTTTCTTTTACAATAAAGATCATAAAGACTCAGAAGCGAGATGAAGATGGCAGAAAAAACAAATGTAAAGAAAAAAGTTATGTTATGCGTAGTTGCAAGCAGAAACCAGGAAATTCCCATATAGGCAACCCTCCTCCAAATTGGGTTGTAGTAGCATTTTAACGATCCATAAACTGCTATCGGAACCATTCCCCACGAGCATGCCTCAGTGAACGCCCCAACGTGCGTGAGGAAGGAGATTATGTAGGGGGACATTAGATAAATCACTGAAGCTATTAAGGATGCCTGACTGGATTTTGTCAAAAGATCTGCTGTTTTATACATGAAAATCCCCCCAAAAATCAATGCGAGCATCATGGTGTACTTAGTGGCTTCATAGGGGTTAGACGGCGTGAAATACTTGTAAATTAACCCACCTATGGTATATGGAAGAGGGGATGTGAACTGGTAAATTGGGTAGTCATACCCATGCCATTGAATGGGGGATGTTCTCAATGGAATTTGTCCGTCATCTAGGCCCAACTTAGCCTGTACGACATATCCTACATAAAATACCATCTCGTACGGTGGGATGACATCGTTAGAAGCTAATGGCGAAAATAATGCTGTGACAATCAGGATAAAAAATACAGTCAACCCAAGCCATTTCTTAGCCTTTCCCATCATATGTTTTATTAGTTGTGCTTACTGAGTTAAAACATATTTTTTAACGGGGAATTTAAATCAATTTGAAGATACTAAATGAAAGTTGACTTATTGAAAAAATCAGTATTTTTTTTGTTTGTGTCATTCTCATTTTACTGGTTTGCAACGGCTGGGACATTTGAACCTCAATTCAGAGTTCCATACTATAATTACATGACTGATGCTTTTCTAGCTGGTCAGTTGCATCTTCTTATTGAACCGTCAGATCAGCTCCTTAGCCTAGATGACCCCTACGACCCATCACAAAACGCCCCTTATCGGCTGGGTGACGCTGCACTTTACAAAGGTCATTACTATGTTGTCCACGGCCCAACAGCCAGTGTCCTGCTTTTTGTTCCATGGAAAATAATCTTTGGAACTGATTTTCCAACATCTATGGCGGTATTAC
>JAHIYG010000033.1 GCA_018815265.1 Candidatus Altarchaeota archaeon
ATGGAAGCGGCCTCCGCAGCTATGAGAAACCAGGGCATGAGTGACGAACAAATATCTGCTCAACTGCTTAGGTTGAAGACCCAGTATTACAGACAGACAAGGGAGGAAGGTGTTGACGTTAGAAGAATGAGGATATGGGATTTCGCAGAGGATGGGGAAGCCCAAAACCGCAACTCAATGATGATATCATTGAATGCTACTCAGGAGCAAGATTGGGTTACAGACCCTATAACAGGGGAGAAAAAGCAAGGAGAGACAGTCGGCAACAGCGCAGTCTTGCATGTTAACCTGCGCCATATGCTAGACCAGAGGCTTAGTGTTGAGGAACAAAGAGCTGTTTTGAAGAGGATGGGTTATGCGCCAGCAGATAAGGTGGATGGAATGAGTGATGATGAGATAGCAGCCATAGCAAACAAGGATGCTAATGTCTTTGCGCAAATGAGAGACGCCGGCATCTCAAAATTCATGGAAGATGCTCAACACCATCTGCTACCACACGAAGTCAGCCACATAAAAGCAAGAAGAGTCGCAGATGATAGGAAGAAAGAATGGTTTGGGGGCAGCTCTGAACAGGACGAGATTCGTAGGATGTGGGAGGACAACGGCGCAGAGAATATGGACCATATGGTGCAGGAGATAGTTGCAGACGGTAGTGTGGAAAGAGGGGGAACCGGCGATGCATACATGGCAGGAAAAATTGGGATGATGAGGGACAGCATAGGCGCTGAGCCACTGGACCGTAGACAGGTCATAAATCTTGCAAGACTCTCGGCTGAAGCAGAGGCAAGAGGGTTGAAAAACGAAAGTGGAGGGGATTTAAGCTCTGACATAGACGCGAGGGTTCAGGAGAATCTCGGTAGCCTAGCAATAGATTACGATGACATCAAAAGGCGCGCACGGGAGCTCATCGATTTAGAGCAGACCCATAGAGGAGGTAGTTGAAGGTGGAAGAATACACTGAGTTGGAAAAAAGGTTTATTGAACACCTGAAAAAGCAGCAGATATCTTGGATGTCAGACAACACACATGAGAAGATATACAATGCAGTGGTCATGAAGTCATTCGGCCCAGGCGCAAGAGACCCAAGGATCTCAATCAACTGGGGGAAGGTATTTGATGAAAACCTATGCCCAGCATGCAATGGCACAATAACGCTTAAGGAAAATGAATACTTATGCAAAAAATGCGGTTTCACAATACCGTTGGACTTGTACGATAAGGCTGCTTCAGAATACCACAATAGGAAAAAGCTTTTTGACGAGGACAAAAAAATAATGGATGAAGTCAGAAAAGCAGGCATTAAACCGAATGTGTTAAAGAATATCTATGGAATCGCAAAACAGCAGGCAAGAGAAGAAATCGAAAAAATGAAAGCTGCAAAAAATGAGGTAGATAGTGGAAAAACGAGCTAAAATACTTTTTGTTGCAGTCATACTATTGGCTGCCTATACAGTATGTGGCGAGGATACAGGCGGTGAATCCTGGGGGAACGCCTTCCGAAACTTTTTAGCAGCTCCGGCAACGTGGTATATAGAAAGCAAGTTAGCCTCGATTATGGCTGGGTTAAGCTATAATCCTACAGTCTGGTGCCCAGACCCGCCTGGGTCATGTGTGATTTCAACAGGCATTGATATCTTAAGAGATTATTGGATAACGATACTTATCCCCTTCTATGCGATAGCTTTGCTTTTTACCGCTCTATTTTTTATCTTGAAAGCCGGATCTCCAAGGGGGAGAGCAAGGGCTAGAAGCATGTTTTTAAAGCTTTTAATGGGTGCTGTATTGATTGCATTATCACCACTGATATATCAGGCTTTGCTTGACCTTTCTACATTGTTGGTTAACCTGTTTTGGAAGTGTAAGACAGTAAGTATTAATTTGTTCTTTTTTGACTTCTCAGTTGGGGGTATTTGCAGCACGCCAGCAGACATGGGTTATGTAAAGGACAGACTAGCCCATAGTGGGCTCTCATTCTCATGTTTAATCGCATATATGGCGATGTTCATCATGATGGCTGCGGGGGCTATACTCTGGCTTAGAAACCTGATGGTTTACATGTATGCCATCTTCTTCCCGCTGATTATCATGTTTTATATGTTTGATGTCACGAAGCCACAGGGGCAGAAATGGTTGAATGAAGCTCTGAAATGGATATTTGTGCCTCCCTTCCAAGCAATAGTTCTCTCGTTTGCCATAGTAGTGTCTCAAAACGCCAGCGGAGTAACCTTAGTTGGACTGACTAGCCTTACAGCAATTATTGGCAACGCTATAACCACAATGATAATACTGGCTGGGATACTTGCATTTGTCATGGCGCCTATGCTAGTCACCCAGCTGATGTCTTGGATGGGAGATGTTATCGTCGCAGTTGGTTTAGGAAGCGGGAGAACATGGATGGTTGCAGTAGGGGGGATAGTTGCAGGACAGGGAGGTGGAGCAATTGTTTCAGCAGATGCATCATTCACTAGGGCAGCAGCGTCTGAAAGACTTTTAAGTTCATCAACACCCCAGGGAGAAGCAGGCCCAGGCGGCGGCATGGGAGCTATGGGTTCGTCAGGGATGGGGGGATACATAGCAGGAAGCGGAGGCTCAACAGGAGGAGGCGGAAGCTCAGGAGGCGGAGGCTCATCAGGAGGAGGCGGAAGCTCAGGTGCTAGAGACGGCGCATCAGGAGGAGGAAGGGCAACAGGGGGCGGAAGACAAGTTGGTTCGCCAGGTAGGATATTAAGTGGATTATCACCTGTTGGAGGTACAAATGCGCCTGATGCAGGAGGACATAGTGGTTCTGATGTTGGAGGTGTAGACTCAGCTGGAACGCAGGAGGCAGATGCGAAAAAACCAGACCAAGGATTTAACATAGCTTCTAAGGGCCCTGGATCACTGTCCTTTGAGGAATATGCAAGAAAACAGGATGGGGGAGACCAAACAAGTGGAATGAGTCCAGAAGACATACGCGCCGAGGGAGACATACTAAGAGGCGGCGGAAAAAAGGGCGAAGAATGGACGAGTGTGGCTGTTGAATCCCCTGCAGGCCAGGAAGTCAGTACAACCCAACAGGTATACCAGGATATAACAGGTAGACGGGATGTCGCAGGAGATGCTGCAAAACCTAAAAACCAGCTACCCCAGGGCGAGACAGTGTCTGGAGGCCCGCGGCAGCAGGTGACAGCCAGGTCAATACCCACTAGGGTACAACCCAGTGCTACATCCGGAGGGGGACAAGAATTAGCCAGAAAGCTGGAACAGGAAAAGAGGGCGGAAAACATTGCAAAAGACATAGAGAAGAAAACAGCAAGCGATGATGCAACAAGGAAGGCAGGACAATGGGGCGATGCCCTGCTAAGGAGTTATAAACAGCAGGGAGAGGAGAAACAATCAATCGACGACCAGATGGAGAATATGAAGTGGGATGAGTTAAAGCAGACTGGAGCCACAGAGGAAGATGATAAGGTCAAGAAGAGTAAAAAAAAGAGATAATGCTAAATGACAAGGGATTCTGAAGCGTTCAAGAAAGAAATCGCAGCTGTCGAAGAGGAGATTAAAAGGCTTGAGAGGCAGGAGGAAGAACGCGCTGAAAAGCAGATACAACTGGATGAGGAAATAGACGTTAAGTCAAAACTCATTGAAAGAGAGATACTTCAAGCACAAAAAAACAAAAAAGACCCGGATGAAAAAGAAGAGGATAAATACATTTCCCCGCTTATACTGCGGCTGCAGGAGTATGAGATGCCGCCAGCGACAGATAAAAACTCCAAAGCCGACACCGGCTATGTGAGTGCACCTAAGGTTCCGCGCATTTCAGCAATCTCCTTTGGGGGGATGCTCAGGGAAACATTTGCCAGGCATATGAACGCCAGATGGGAGCATCAGATGGAAACTCACGGCTTTACCTACAAAAACATGTTCAATAGAATGTGGTCAATGGATCAAGTTGACAGCGGACGAAAGGAAGCGATGACGAGAGACCTGAAAATCATAGAAGACAGGACAGCTTCGAGAATAACTAGAATGAATGAATTAAGCCTCAAAAAAGCAGGAGGCAATATTACAGTCTCTGAAGAACGGCAGCTGAGAACATTAGAGAAAGAAGAAATCAGCAGGTATTGGATGAGACAAACACTCATAAACGACCTGAATCTCCCCGAGCAAGAGAAAATGAACTGGCTAAGACCAATAGGCGACGGAGCATATGGCGTGCTGCCGTTTACGATAGTCACACAATGGGACAAACTCGATTTAAGCCAGAAAGGCGGAGTCAGGTGGATGTATGACAACGTCCTCATAAGATGGCAGAGAGCATTATATGGCGG
>JAHIYG010000314.1 GCA_018815265.1 Candidatus Altarchaeota archaeon
CTATTTCCGCAATTTTGTAGAGCACAACAGAGGAGGCAATAAGGCATATGTTTGAGATAAGAAAGCCGGAAAGATAAAAGTCTTGGGTGACATATGACAATAGTTTTATAAGAGCCGGATACAATGGGAAGAATCCGTAGTTGGCCTGTAATCCACTGCCAATTACCGTATTGGGATAAGACGAATATCCGTTTTTTGCAATGTCCAGATACCAATGGGTATCCCACATGCCCCAGACGGAAAGCCACTGGATGCCATATTCAAAAAACCTGATTTGTTGATATTCGGACAGCATAACCATGCCATAGCTTCTTGAATACACGCCGATACAAGTTAGAAATATGCGGGTGACAAAAAACAGGGTTAACGAATATTTTAGGACATGCAAAATTTGTTTTGACTTAGACACCATAAAAAAAACCCCAATTAGATGTTTAAATAGATGGTTTGTATATTAATCTTTCATTTTTAGGTGTAAACTATGCCAGTTGATGCGACTTTGATAGGTATGTTTTTGCTCCCAATCATCTTCACCGTACCCCTTATAGCATCTCTGATACTCATAATAAAGGATCCGGACCCCATATATACGGTTTTATATCTGGTGGTGACCACCGTCGCCTTCATGGTCGCAGACGTTATTTATGGCACAATATCCACGATACCACTTTTCAACCCATCATCTCTAGCTTGGGTTTTCAGCAGCATCACACAGGGTTTCTTGGCTATGATAGGTATACTCGGTTCATTTTTGATATATCATCTCCAGACCCTCAAGGACATTTCAAGGCAGGTGAGGAAGGAAATCCAGAAGAACATATCTGACTTTGACTATTCTAAGATGGTCGTTGACGACAGAAGCTTTCTGGATTATTTGAGGAGGGTTTTTGAACAGAAAAAAGGCCAGGATGTGAAATATGCAATATATTTCCTGAGCCTGATTTTAGAGGAGAGGAAAGAAGTGAACCAGATGATTAAGCACCAGTTTATACTGCTTTTCATGTCTGTCTTCATGTCTCTCCTGATACTTCTAGTACTTGACGGGTACTTCATATTGTACGGGATATTTTTCAAGATGCTCGTATACGCGGTTTTCTCCATATCCATGGCTGCATTGCTTTCTACAGTCAGGGGAATATTCAAACTGACCAAAACAGGAGCGCTACAATAGGGTTTCTGCAATTCAATAGCTAAACATAGTGTGTGGTAATAGCAGATTTAAACTCATGATACTGGTAAATAACATAGATGAACAAGGTAGTTGATACTCCGAAAATAGAGCATCTGCCATCATTACAGGAGGCTGTAAACCCAAGGCACGAATGCCTGAAGATGATGCCGCCAGAGCATATAGCAGACTACACTACAGCCACTGAAGTGCTCAAGACGGATGCGGACTGGAAAAGCTTCAGAGACAGCCTGCGGCAAGTACCACCCCAATATAGGATATACTTCACATGCTTTGTTATGCCTGCCCTCAAAGCATCTAACGCGCTCAAAACAGATGAAGACTGGAGAATGCACACGAAAAACTACAATGTAAGTCGGGATGAGATGCCTCAGGCAGACAGAATAGAGTATACATGCGGTGCTCTGCCAGCCCTAATAGCCGCTAACGCACTCAAAACAGATTCTGACTGGATAAACTACAGAGACAGTCTAAATGATGTATCGCCAGAATTTAGAGTAGATTATACACGATATATTCTGCCGGCCCTAGCAACCTCTGGGGGACTCAAGACAGATGAAGACTGGAAGACACACGCAACAAACTACAGAGAAAGTTCAGAGAGGATACCTGAAAGACATAGAGAATACTATACACAACACGCTTTGCCAGACATCATATCAACTGGGGACTTCACATGGGATGCAGTCGAGGAAGGAGTAACGAGGATTGAGGAATACACCAACAGGTACGGTAACCTTGACTTCATATGGAAGGTTGGGTTAGACAACTTCGGAAAGTTTGGTTCCCCAGACAGCATTGGAAAACCGTTGGAAATCATGAAAACAGGGGGCAGACTATATGCGTTTGATGGCCGCCATATCGGGGTGATACTCAGGAAAATGGATAAAACCGCATATAGGATGTGGGTTAAGGCTTTAGAGGATGGGATACCCTGCGAGGAAATACTTAAATACTCAGAAGGCCATCGCCTTCAGGGACAATACAGGGATACGAAAACACAAGATGGAGAGATGATGGTAGCATGCTTTTGGGGTGGACCGACAATAACCGAATTCCTAAGAGACCCAGAAAATAAAAAATACGAAGAAGAAGTACGCAGGCAGAAACGAGCCATACGAGAGATGCTTCAGTCAAAGAGAATATGCCATGGA
>JAHIYG010000315.1 GCA_018815265.1 Candidatus Altarchaeota archaeon
CAACCTGACTGCAAAGTCCATCATCTTTTGAGCTGCCTGCCTGAAGCCGGACATATCCTTGACGTTGGAGCCTATGTGACATTGTATGCCTGCAACTTTTAAACCTAGGTCTTTAGCCTTTTTCACTGCATTGTATGCGATGTCATCTTGGAAATGGAGTCCAAACTTTGAACCCATAAGTGATGTTGAAATCTTCGGGTGGGTTTTAGCATCCACATTCGGGTTCACCCTGAAAGCAATAGCATCTCCGCCTGTTTTTTTGACAATATCTATCTCATGTGTGTTGCCGCAGGTCATTTTTATGCCTGCGGAAACTGCAGCCCGTATGTCGCTTTCGCTTTTGCTGTTTGAGTTATAGATTATGTCTTCAGGCTTGAATCCAGCCTTAAGTACTGCATCCAATTCACCCTGGGACACGATGTCTGCGCCAAACCCCTGCCTTCTAATCAAAGACAGTATTGCAAGGTTTGTGTTGGCCTTCACTGCATAGCAGAATTTCGTTTTTACTGGAAAATCCTCAAATGCCCTTTTGAATGCATTGCACTGTGCGACTATCTTTTCGCCGTCGTAGACGTAAAGCGGAGTCCCGTATTCCTTGGCGAGCTTTATAAAATGCAAATCTTCCATGGCATATATTATGGCAGACCGTTATTAAATCTAGTCATCTACTTAGCCTTCTCTTTCCCGCGCCGAAACACACCAGTCATCGTCTTTGCCTCCCTCCCTGATATAAACGCCCGCCCGACTATAGACCTGAACGTCCTCTTGGCTAGGTTTATTTCAAAGTCGTAATCCAGCATCTTTTCGACGAATCCATCATAGAACCTAAGCAATGTATCCTTTTCTATCTTACTTAGCATTCTGAATTTTTTCTTTTTGTTTGTTTCCTTATTGGCCTGTCTTGAGACCTCATACAACACTATCCCCACGGAATGCGCGAGATTTAATGTTGGATACTCATAGTTTGCAGGTATTGTCACGAGCATGTCGCACAACTCCAGCTCCTCATTCAACAAGCCGTAGTCTTCCCTGCCGAACACCAACGCTATCTTCCCTTTCGTGTCTAATGCAACAGACAATTCCTCGACATAAACTGGGGTTCTAAGTTTGTTCCCGTCGCCTGCGACCTTTGCTGTCGTGCCCACAACAAAGTCAAAATCCTCTATCGCTTCCCCAAAGCTTTTGTAAACATCTGATTTACCCAGTATCTCCATGGCGTGCATGCTGTTTTTGCGGGCTTCAGAACCTATCTTCGGGGGCCTAACAAGGACTAACTTGTTGAATCCGAAGTTTTTCATGACTCGGGCGACAGAACCTATGTTTCCGTCGTATCTTGGCTCAACCAAAACAATCGAAAATCTGTCTTGAACTTTCACGGGTATTAAAATTAGGTGGAAACAAATAATATAGTGTATGGTAGAGGATGAAGTTGGTTTTTTGATTGGCAGTGTTAGGCCGTCCGAGTTTAATCTGAGGCTTACTGACCGCAAGGTCGGGAAGGGCACATTCATAAAACTAAAGCATCCCCTACACGGCATGGTTTTGGCAAGAATCACTTCTTTGAAGACCAGTTTGGACGACTTTGACGAGGACGAAACCAAAGCCCACGCATACACAGTAGGTTATAAGGAGTCAGGAAACGTCCTGATGCCCAAGACCCCATTCAACCCCCAGGAGAAGGTGTATCTTGCAGACAAGAAAATAATAAGTGAAGTCCTGAACCTTGGCTTAAGGAGGGAGGGAGCAATATACCTCGGCTATCTGGAATCAAGCGACATACCAATCTACCTGGACATCAAAAAAACAATCGGAAAACACATGAGTGTGCTGGCTAAAACCGGAGCGGGAAAAAGCTATGCAGTGGCGGTGATACTTGAGGAGCTTCTAAAAAGCCAGACGCCAGTAGTCATAGTCGACCCACACGGCGAATACTCAAGCCTATGCGTCGACAACGACGACTATGACGAGATGATTAAATACAACGTCCAAGTCAGGAACTACTCAGACCAGGTCGTCGAATACACCACCGACTCATCAATCAACCCCCATGCTAAAAAACTGTCCATGGCTGCGAACTTCACAATGGAGGAACTCTTGGATTTGATACCAATATCCCTTACTGAAAAGGAAAAGAGCGTCTTATACACTGCAGTCCATGACATGCCCCCAGACTACAGTCTCTCCGACTTAATTGAGAGAATCGAGGAGGAGCCGACTAAACTCAAATGGAAGGTTTTAGACGGCCTTGAAGTATTAAGTGACGCTGGCATATTCGACGGAAACCCAACACCATATGACAAGCTTGTGGCAGAAGGAGTATGTTCAATCATCAACTTGAAAGGCACTGCACCAGAGGTGCAGCAATTGGTTGTTGCACGCTTGACGCGGGAACTCTTTCATATGAGGACTATGGGCAAAATACCAGAGCTTTTCTATCTCGTTGAGGAATCCCACAACTTCTGTCCAGAACGGGGGTTCGGCGACGTAATGAGCTCAACAATACTTCGAACCATTGCAGGGGAGGGTAGAAAGTTCGGATTTCACCTTTGTGTAGTATCTCAGCGGCCGGCTAGGGTCGACAAAAACGTCCTATCCCAATGTACCACCCAAATAATATTGAAGGTCACCAACCCAAACGACCTCAAAGCAATCAGGCAGTCTATAGAAGGATTCACTGAGGGGATGGAGGATGAGATACAGCAGCTCTCCGTCGGACACGCACTCGTAGTCTCTGAGGCATTGAAGCAGCCGATAACAGTGGACATACGCTGCCGCGAGACAAAGCATGGTGCCACGCCGAAATACGACGAATTAGGCCGCCTCGAGCAGCCTCCCAAACCACCGAAGATACAAAAGATAATCAGGGAGCGGGAGAGGGAAGAAAAGAACAAAGAAAAGGAAAAGAAAAAGGTAGGCTTCATAAGGAAGATGCTCTACCTATTCATAGAACCGCCTGAAAAAGATGCGAGGAAAAAGGGCACATCCTCCAAAATCAAGGATTTCTTCATAGAGCCAGACGATGAAGTAGACTAATGTTTGAATCCAAGATATCTGCAGTCGCTTATTCTTCGCTCTAATATTAGATGCCTAAGTTTCTTGTATCCCATGTATACTGTGAAAAACACACCAATTTTTAGCCGATCCAATGCTGTGATATTCCCTGTTGTGGACGTTATTGTTTTGTCGTCTTTTAACCCGTCATCGATGACCCTTACAACCCCCACTTTTTTGACAGATACTTCCTCCCCAGGGTTATGTCTGCCGTCCAATACAACTGCGTCTTCTTCCACTCCATCATCTGCTTTCGTGCCTTTGACATACCCGTATGTGAAGAGGTTCGGCAGAGGCGATATGAACTCCCTCCTACCTTTCTGGTATTTCACGAAACTGTACCTTGGAGTTTCAACAACAACCTTCATCTTTGATATTAATGTTTTGCCTGCCAAAAAATAACATATGGTTGTGAAACAGAAGCTACAGGAAACTTCAAGGACACCCTTTGATGTGGAGTTGTTTGGATTCCTGAGGCGTCAATTACAAAAGGATGGTGGAGGATACTACAGTCGAGAATTTGTTTCAAGAGGCATTGAAAGAGCACATCTTTCGCATGGTCCAGGCTATAATCAACTGCATGGTATTGATTTCCGCTCTGAACTTGATGCATTCGCAAAGACGGGGGATGTAAGGCTTTTGGATGTTGGCTGTGCTTTAGGTTACTTTCTAAAGGATATGCTAGAATATGCTGCAACCAAGGGATATTCACTTGATGTCAAAGGCGTTACTTTGACTAGAAAAATAGAGGTTATGAATCCAGACGACAACGACACAACCCTTTATGAGCCGGTGTTGAGTACTAACGTGATAAAAAGGGCTCATGCTGAAAAACTTCCCTTCCCCGACAATCACTTCCACATGGTTGTCGACACTCAAGGCCCTTGGGCTTACTACGACGACATCTCTGGCAGTAGAACGGGAGCAAATATGTCTAAGCGAAGATTAAACCTTCTCAATGAATACTATCGTGTCTTGGCTCATGGTGGAAAAATCTACATAGAGGATATGTATCATGACTCACTCTCACATGCATCTGAGACAAGGGAGGGATCTCCACTTGCTATTTTCCTAAAAAAACAACCAAGTGCCAGAG
>JAHIYG010000316.1 GCA_018815265.1 Candidatus Altarchaeota archaeon
ATGCAGCCGAGATTTTAGGGGTAAAAAGAGAGACAATAAAAAAGTGGATGGAAGAATTAATTGATAAAAGACTTGTTGACGTTGAAAGTACAAGCATATCAAACCCAACAATAAAGCCAGACAATAGAGTGCTTGAGAAGTTCAGGCGACACATAGGGAAAAAATTCACTCAAGACATAGACGTTACAAACCTGGAGTTGGAGGAAAAACAGTTCACAGACGACATCCAATCAGAAGGCACCGCAGACAAAGAAGAAATCGAAGATGAAATAAACGAAATAAACTACGCGGGGGATGGACTATTGGAGGATGAAAAAATTGAAAAAGAGGCAAAAAACATACCTTCCAACTTAGACCCTGGAACAAGCTATTTGATTCTTGAAAAAAAACCAAAAACCAGTATCAGATTCTTTGAAAAAGAAACAAAAAATGGGTATATGGGATTATATATCGCAAGAGACAATCCAAAAAGGATCATGGAAAAAATGAACGCCGAAAACCCAAGATTTGTATGGTTGACAAACGTTACAACAAAACAGGGCATAGAATGCGTTTCAGGCCTCCAGGACATCAGCATATTGATATCCCAATTCATTGACGAAAACGAGAAAACCGTGGTCTTACTTGACGGGATGGAATACCTAATATCAAACAATGAATTTTCCCCAGTATTGAGGCTTATACAGCAGATAAGGGATAAGGTAGCCGTAAAAGACTCAAAATTCCTGATGCCCCTAGACCCACAATCAATAGAAGAACGTGAAAAACACCTTCTTGAGAGAGAATGCGTAAAAATAGACGCAACATAGGAATATAAAAATATAAAAACAGATGAATTCATATGGCTGACTTTTTTGATGAAATAACCAAAAAACAAAAAATACCAAAGGACTTAGTTGCTCTAGTCCTAAAGAAAGGTTCTATCACAGTAGAAGATGCCGCAACAGAACTGGACGTCGCACCAACAAGAATCCTTGACTGGTCACAAGCCCTCGAGGTGAAGGGATACGTCAGAGTTATAGATACCGACAAGACAAAAACCATCACAAGAGGAAAGAAACTGAACGCCGCAATAGAGGCCAGAAAAAAATCAACCCAGGAAAAAGACACAGAAAAAAAGCAAGACAATACAAAGGAGGAAGATGACAATAGAAAATCAATCATCGCCAAATTACAGAACAAAATCCTAGAGGAAAAGAAAAAAAGAACGGATTTAGAGGACAGATTAGAGGAAATGAAAAGGGAATGCGAGTCAAAACTCAAGGAGGAAACTGAAAAACTAGACAGACTTTTAGAACGCGAAAGAGTGGAGAGAAAAAAACTCGAGAGAATACTAGACATTAAAAGAAGCGGACAAGACCCTAAAAAGGAGATAGATGAGTACCTGAGCGAACAAACATAGCATGAGCAATTTAATACTTAATTTTGGCAGATGCTCTCACGGCAAATGCATATTCTGCGGCTATGGAAGGATACGGGGGCAAAAACCTGATGAAACAGATGTGAACAGATGCTTCGACGATTTCTTTGACACCGTCAAAGACGAGGAAGTGAAGATTTACGGGTCAGGAAGCTTTTTCGACGAAAAACAGATGCCAAAAACCTCCAGGAAACACTTCATAAAAAAATGCGTTGAAACTGGAGTAAAAAAGATTACCCTGGAATCCAGGCCAGAATACGTCACCGCAGAAGTATTGTCTGAATTTAGGGATTTCGAACTGACTGTCGCAGTTGGGTTGGAGACTTCAGATAATAGTTTGCTTGAGAAACTTGAGAAGGGGTATACAAGGGAGGATTTTGAGACTGCAGCTGATTTGATACACGACGCTGGGCAGAAGGTTAGGGCATACCTTCTCGTAAACCCGCCATATGTGAAAGACCCTGTAAAAAGCCTAGATGACAGCGTTGAATACGCACTAACAAAAAGCGACTCCATAGTCCTCATAAACACGATACCTCATTCCTCAGCACCTCTTATGCGGCTCTGGCTCGAAGGACGGTGGAACTTCATGGATAAGAGAGAGTTTGGAGCCACGACAAAAAAGTGGGTGCAAAATCCCAAGGTCGAAGTTGACTTTGAAACATTCAAATTCAAACCTAACATACCAGAGTATTTGAGGGGCAACCTCAAAGGCGTCGGGGAATGGTATCTTACACACCCCCACTTCGAAGTATGGCAAGATTATTTTGTCAGGTGGTATCAGCCACCAAAGGACAGGATTCTCATCTTCCTACCATGTTCCTACAAAAAGCCGTATTCACTCTCTGAAACACACAAAGGCATAGTAAATACGTTGGGTTCAGAAAGGGCAAAGTTTCATGAAGTCATGCTGAGCAATGCTGGAGTCATACCCCGGGAATTCGAAGACTATTACCCATTTAACTCATACGACTGGGATGAGAAACTGGAGAATGAAACAATAAAAAGAAGGTACATTGAAGTCACAACGCAGAGGATTGAGAAATATCTAGCCCCCCACATCCAAAGCTACCGGGGGATTGTGTGCTTTCTAAAATACGGCAGCGAATCATACAAGGCACTGGATGCTGCATGCAAAAACATGAATACGGGATTTAAAAACCTTCTCTCAAAAGAAACATACGATAAGATACAAAATGAGAGAAAACCACTCCAGACCAATGAAGCACTCAAGGAGTTGAGAGACGGAATAAAATGGTGTCTGCAAAATTCAACATAGAAGGGGATGCAACCGACTGGTTAAGAATCCGAGTGCAAGAGGAACTCTTCGCCCATGGGCTCGATGGGAACGTGTTGGTAGGGGATGAAAACACGTTAGTGGTCATAGTCGAAGGTGACAAGGCAAAAATCAAAAGACTATACACAGACATGCAAGAGTTTTTACCAGCTAATACAACATTGACTGAACTCAATTTCAGCCTGAACAAACCCACGAGGTCAGCGAGGATACATGAGGACAGATTATATGTCGGCCGCGAAGACATAATAGAATACCTCAAAGAAATCGACAGGAAAACCACCAAAATAGACCAGAAACTCAACAAGATAATCTCGCTATTGGAAGAAGCAGACATAAAAAAACCACAAGAAGAAGAAGAAGAGGCCGAAGTAGGCATCACAGAGGAGACGACGTCGGTTTTCGCTGCGATGTTCGGGGACTGAATCACTTACCCAGATGCTCGAGTTTTCCCTGAAGTTCAGTGATTTTCATGTGGTACTGCTTCTGTCTCTGGGTTTTGACGAGTTTGCTCTCGCCGCTTTTCAATAGGTCCTTCACAAGCTGGCGGTACTTGCCCAATTCACCTTCCAAATCCGTTCTTTCATCCTCCAACCGCTGCTTGGATGCCTCAGAAAATGCCATGAGATATTATTAGAATGAAGGTTTAATAGATTTAACATATGAAAATAATCCCAGCTATTGACTTGATGGGCGGCCGCTGCGTACAATTGGTTGGTGGGCAGGCAAAAACAAAGAAAGACTTCGGAGACCCAGTAGAGCGGGCTATAGAGTGGGTGAGAATGGGTTTTGAAATCCTGCATGTCATAGACTTGGATGCGACACTCGAACTAGGAGACAACACTAAGTCGGTGACGGATATACGCGAAGCCGTCGATGTGCCGATTGAATTCGGCGGAGGAATCAGGACAGTAGGAAAAGCAAAGGAGATGCTTGTGAACTTAGGTGAGAAAGACAGGATAATAGTTGGGACACTAGCTGTCGCAGACTATCCTGGATTTAGTTCGCTAAAGAAACTGTCAAAATACAAAAACCAGATTATTGTTTCAGTAGACTCAAAAGACGGTTACGTCGCAGTGAAAGGCTGGCAGGAGAAAAGCAGATTAAAAGCCTCTGAACTCATGAAATCCTGCGAAGATAGGGTATGGGGATTCCTGTACACAAACGTCGACGTCGAAGGACAGATGAAAGGCATAAACGCAAAGACTGTCGAGGAGGTTGTGTCTGCGACAAAAAAACCAGTAATAGTATCAGGGGGGATAACTACTAAAGACGACATATTCGCATGCAAAAAAACAGGGGCATGGGGTGCCGTACTAGGCAAGGCACTATACGAGAAAAAAATAAAAATAGAGGAGATTCTTTAACCTGTTTCTCCCAGATTCTAACATGGGGCAAAAGCAAGTTAGTGGTAGTCAGTTAGGGCAACCAGATATTTCAGGCATACAACCTAAAGAACACCATCCACTTTCTGCGGATTTCCTAACATCAGTTTTAACTATCGCAAGACAATACGGTGTTGAACCTCCAGTTATCGAGTTTTTTTCAGACCCGAATGCATTCCACAGAAGATATTGCACAGATGACATTGGGATATATCCTTCAATAGTTAGGAGGGCAGCAGAAGCCGGGAAAAAACCGGAAGAAATCATTGAAGGAGATGTTGAGACATTGACTTCATGGAAAGATTCAAAGGGTATGACAGCGGTAATAGCCGACAAAAACAGTGGAAAAACCAGATACCTGGTGTGTCTCAGCCCAAAAATGGACGATGAAGCTGAAAAAAGCTATTTCCTCGCAGCTGAAGCAGCCCACGTAGTCCACGGAAAGATAGCTAAACTCCTAGGATTAAAACGCCCAAATTACGCTGAAGAAATTTTTGACCATGGAGAATCATATATGGCGTATAAGAGAGAGGGAAGAGATACAACAGAGATGTTGGCACATATTAGGGAGGGTAGTTTTTACTGGGATTTTGGATTCAAGGATATAACAAAAGATGGAGGAGTCTGGGCGCATATGCAGTCGGAAGTAGACCACTATCGCGCATGCTACCTATTTGAAAAGCTCATAGACAGGTTCACAAAACCAAAAGAATTGACAGATGCACTGCTTCTTATCTCAACTTACCCAAACACAGATTCAAAAGCTATGGAGGCATACGTGGAAAAAACCACGATAATGAATGTGGAAGACGTCAAAGCCGCTGCAGAAAGAAGACGAACTATACTAGGGTTGGCTTCAGCAGAAGAAGCCAGAAAAACAGTTTATACAGCAGATGAAAGAAAAAAAGACCCTGAAATAG
>JAHIYG010000317.1 GCA_018815265.1 Candidatus Altarchaeota archaeon
ATACGGACGTCACTTTTAAAAATTTCGGGGAGTTTTTCCAAAGAACCGGGCAGTAACACTACATCCGAGTCAAGAAATAATAGTATTTCCCCGCTACTGTTTAGAGCACCTAAATTTTTTGAATAAGACGGCCCCATATTGATGTTATTTAGGACATATTTGTCACAAAATGCCGCCACCCCACTCAAATTTTCTGTGCTACAGTCATCAACGACGATGATTTCATAGTTTTTGAATTTTTGAAGCTTAATGCTTTCCAGGCATTTTTCAAGGTATCCTAGCCTATTGTATGCAGGTATGATTATGCTGATTAACGGTGGTTTTTTTAACGGTGGTTTTTCCATGTTTTTGTCTGTACTATGGTTGAATTCCATCATTTTCTATGAGTTTCAACTAAATTCTCATATAGGGTGATATACTCTGACTTCATTACTTCGTACATTGACGATAAGTCGGCGCTTTCTTTTTTTAGATTTGATTTATTTATCGCATCACTTAGGTTGCTTGAACTCAACTCCTCCATATTGAAAACAGACAAGTTATTTTTATAAAAACTTAGTCCTTCTTGAATTTTCTGTCTGTAGTATCCGCCGCCATAACCTATTACAGAAGGTACCCCAGTTAAGGCCAGTATTAGGGAGAAGTGGAAGCCAAAACCGAATCCGCATCTGGATTGCGTTAGATTTTGTAGAAATTTTGACCAGCCTTCCTCATAGGGGTCGTGGATTCTGAGGTTCTTGATGAATTCTCTGTCAAAAAGATCCAATAGTTCACGGTCGTCAGGCCCTGGTTTTTTTCCGAAACAATAGTAGCCAATATCAAAGCCTCTGGATTTCAGGAAGAGGACATTACTTTTGATGTTTTTTTCTATTTTGGCATAGTCCATGTCTGGAAAATTCTTTAGGTTAAATGCCACGTGATTTTTGGCTGTTTTTTTTTGTGTAGCTTTCAATTCCTGGATATATGGCGTCAATAGTATGACATCATCGCCCAAAACCTTGGCTTCAGAGGATATCCCCAAGTCCTTTAGAAGCTTTAGGGAATCATTTTCCCTGACGGAGAGGTAATTGAAGTTTTTTGCAAACAATTTGAAAACGAATCGATTGAATTTATTCTGTAGCGGGCCAATACCCAATCCCGTCCCAACAATCCTTATGTCAGGATTTAACACCTTAAGGAGCAATACAACAAGAAATTCGTATACTAGCATCTTGCGCAGCCAGTCGGCGAAGTAACCGCCCCCCACATAGTGGACTACATCAATTTTCCTTAGCTGGTCCAGGTATTCACTGATGAATAATGCCTTGCGCAGTATTTTATACAGTAAGACATCCACTGAGACAATAATTGCTAATGCAGTGAATGTGCAAAACGAGAGTATATTTCTCTTACCTACTCCGTCTATGAGGGAGTGAACGCTAGGAAAACACAGGGGAATATGGTATCCTTTGAGTTGGCGGTTTATTCGGTATGGGATATCCAGTAGCTCTAGTTGGTTCAGTTTGAATCCAGCTGTGTATTTGAGGTCAAATAGGCTTCCATGGCCTTTTGTTATGAACAAGTTCAGATTACTATTTTTTAAATCCACAAAGGCTTCTAAAAAATTCAGCCAGGAAATGATTATGAGGTCATCACCAAAGTTGTAGAGGTTATAGGCCCCTCTAAAAAAAACCTTTGTTTTACCTGACATAACCTATTAAGTATGGGGAAACAAATAAATATTCGCCACAGCTGCAAAGCTCGTTATTATTGCATGTAGTCTTAATCTTTTACTACCTAAGGTGGTGTTTGGGCTGACAAGGGGGTATATGTTGCAGGAGGAGTGAATTTGAGGTTTTCTATAATAATCCCGGTACACAATGCCCAAGCAACATTGAAGAAGTGCCTCGACTCCATATTCAACTTAGACAAGGGGGATTTTGAGGTGATTGTAGTTGATGACAAAAGCACTGACAAATCCAAAACCATTGCAGAAGAATATCCCTGCAAAATAATCACTTTGGAAAAGAATGCCGGGGCCGCCAGTGCAAGAAACACTGGCAAAGACAACTCTGCCGGGGAAGTTATTGTGTTTATCGACGCTGACGTAATATTAAAGAAAGATGCACTGCAAGTGATTGATGAGGATTTTAAAAAATACAAAGACATAGTTGCTATTACGGGCCTTCTCTCTGATGAATGCCCATATGATGGTTTCTTTAGCCAGTATAAAAATCTCTACATGAATTTCATCTTCAGAAAGTGCCAAAAGTATATAGAGTTCCTATACGGTTCAATCATAGCCATCAAAAGGGAGGATTACCTCAAGTTCGACAAGAATATCAAATGCACAGACGACACGGAACTAGGGCAGAGATACAAGGAACTAGGCAAAAAGATACTGCTGGAACAGAAATTGGAGGTAGTCCACCTCAAGGAATATGATTTTTTCAGCATTATTAGAAATGATTTTCTCGTCCCTTTCTGGTGGACTAAATCATTCATAATGCACAGGGGATACGAGGACATCTACCAAAAGAGGAGATTTTCCCACGCGAAAATGGACCAGATAATGAGCATCCTCATATCATTCCTATTCATTGCTGCTCTACCATTCATCCAGCACACATGGGCTAAAATCGCCTCGATAACGCTTGCCATATTATTCTTCTACTTAAACGCGAAGTTCTTCGCATTCATATACAGAAAAAAAGGCCTCACTTTCATGATGAAATCGATAGCATTCACAAGTCTCGACATGATAATCATGGGTTGCGGCATAATAGCTGGATTCATCTACCACGCGAAAACCTCGAAAAACAAACCAAAAAGGTAAAAATGAAACACTTCTAACAGGCGCTGAAACAAGTAAAAGCATCCTACAACGAACAATACCAACAACACTTGGAATACATGAAAGAACACAAGATAAAAAACCCCCCCCCCCAACTACCACCAGGTCCAACATCCGCTGCCTTATGTGAATACATTGTTTATTTTCTTAAGGCCCCATTTTTTTAATGCAATAGGGGGGGACATGCGTATGTGCGCTAAAAGAATAGTTCAACTTGGGAATGTGGGCGATGATGCTGCAGGCTGTACTAATGCAGTAGAGACTATTAGGGCTGCCCGAAGTAATCCAGGTATTGAGATTATTGGAATTAGCCTGCGTGAATTCCAACCTCCCGAGGGATTATTCAGGCAGATTCGCGCTGAGTTCATTAAGGGATTAGACCATATTGAGGATGGGAGTGCGGATGTAGTTGAATCCGACATGTCACTTGGTTTTTACGATAGTAGAGGACACAGGTTGACTGATCAAAGTCAATATCCAAAAACAAAAGAGTATATGCAAATGGTTTTTAAAAAAGCATTTAAAAAACTCAAACCTGGGGGAGAATTTAGAATGTCTTGCACAAAACCTTTTAACGACCTTGAATTCCTAACTCCGGCACTTACGTCTGCCGGCTTTAAAAGCGAAAACATACAGGTAAGAGAATTTGAGGAGAACGAATATGACAAGACAAGGTGGACGAAACTTGCGCGAAGACAAATGTATCTTTACCAGGTGACAGCGACAAAATAAATTTTTGGGGCCATTGCCCACATACTTCGGGGTTTACTTCTCCATCAAGGTTATATGACATAAA
>JAHIYG010000003.1 GCA_018815265.1 Candidatus Altarchaeota archaeon
AAGCGTCAGACCAGACGCCTTTATGAAATATACCCCTAAGCCCATGAGTTCCCTAAGCCCTTCTCCACCATCTATGAAGCACATTCGATAGTCTGGTTTAGGGTGTCTTTCAACCTTGTCAAAAAGCACATCACAGGGTATTTTCCCCTTTAGATTTTCAACTTCCTCAACTGCGTGGGACCAGTTTGAGAGTATTTCGACCCTTCTCTCCCCATATCTCTCAAGCCATAGGTTAAGGTGCTGCATATACGACTTTGGTCGGCGTTTCTTTTATAAACCAACCTAGTCCAGTGGAAAAGTTAATGTGCTTTTTAACTTGGATTACCTTCTATTTTCTCCCGGTGGTTAGGTGGATTGCAAGTTAAAGATTTGTGAACTGATGAAGGATTTAAAAACCTGTAAGATAAAGTTCATCGAACAAGAGCTTATGTGGTATGGAGCAGATAAAGCTGAAATAATCGAGTCATTGAAGGTTTTGCAGGAGCGCGGCGTCATCTACAGGAAGAAAGGCGGTGTTTTAGAGCTTACTGAACCATTAAAGTCTTAACTGCTGTTTGATTCACAGTCGGGGTTGACACATTTCTCATATGCCTGCTTACCTTCAGGTGAAATTTTAATGACTGTGTATCCGCATTTTGTGCATTTGTGTGTTTTCTCAAACTGGTGTTTGGGCAGGGACCATATGTTCTTGCATTTTGGATATCCGCTACAGCCTATGAAGTAGGTGCCAAACCTGGATTTTCTTAATAACATGTCTGAACCGCACTTTGGACAAGCGCCAACGCTTTCAGCATCTGAGTTCCCATTTTTCCCAAGTGTATGTCTTTCACATTCAGGGTTAACGCAACTATCAAATGTTTCGTCTTTTTCCTTGTATACTCGAATAACTGGGTAGCTGCATTTTTCGCAGACTCCAACATCATCAAAGTGGGTTTTTGGCAGGGGCCATATGTTCTTGCATTTTGGATATCCGCTACAGCCTATGAAAAAACTGCCGTACCTTGACTTTCGAACAATCATTTCTGATTCGCATTTAGGGCATTTCCCTACAGCCTTCAACTCTGGGGCTTCACCTTTTTTAGTAGGGCATCCAGGGTTTATGCAGTAGTTGTGTTTTCTGCCTTTTTTAGGCTTGACTGACACCTGATAGAATCCGCATTCCTTGCATTTAGCCGATTTCTTCGCATCTCCAGAGGGTATGGGCCATGTGAGCGTGCATTTCGGGTAGTTACTGCAGCCTATGAATGCGCCACCATACCTTGATTTTCTTAGTATGAGGTTTGATTGGCAGCTTGGGCACTCACCCATTGAGTCTGCTTTTTGCCTGGCTGTTGTAAGTCCAGTGGTTAGTGACTCAGTTATTTTTGCTTCGTTCTGTTTGAAGACAGAAAGTATCTCCATGAGAGACTGCTTACCCTCGCCTATGACCTGTTCATGCGTTATTTTCCCTTCGGTTATATGCTCCATTTCTTCTTCGAATTTTCTGGTGAGCTTTTCTGATATGACGTCAGGACAGTATTTGTTGAGTGAGTCAATGACTTTCAGACCAAGTTCTGTGACCATCATGGATTTTCCGTCAATGTATCCCCTTCGGTATAGTATGTCAACTATCTGCGAGCGCGTGGCTTTTGTGCCTAAGTTTTTGGACTCCATCTCCTTGATTATTGATGCCGGCGTGTATCTCTTAGGTGGTTTAGTCTCTTTCTGGTGTAAAAGCAGGTCTTTTACCTTGAGTTTCTCACCTTTCTCAAGGGGTGGGAGGAGGGTTTCTTCGAATTTAGCGTATCTGCCGTAGTAGATGTGCCAGCCTTTTTCGACTGTAGTGTTTCCTTTAGCTATGAAGAGTTCGCCATTGTTGTTGAGTGTCACAGAAACAGTCTGCCTGGTTGCAGCCTCTCCAAATGACGCCAGAAACCGCCTAACTATCAAGTCATATACCATCTGCTGTTGTTTATCAAGTTTGGCTGGCATCTCGCCAGTCGGGTGTATGGCAGGGTGTGCGGGGTCGGTCTTTTTACCCTTGGCAGGCTTGAGAGACTTCTTTGTAAGAAGCGTAGAACTCAACATTTCATAGTCTTTTTGGCGTCTTATGTTTTCTATTATTTTCTTGCAGTCTATGTCTTTAGGTATCTCCTGACTGGATGTTCGGGGGTAGCTTATGTACGCGTTTGTATAAAGGTCTTGAGCAACCTCCAGTGTCCTTCTAGGGTCGATGTTTAAGTGTTTGTAGGCTTCAGTTTGGAGCGTTGTTAGGTCAAATGGGTAGGGCGCCGGCTGTTTGTATTGTTTGGAGTCGACGCTGTCAACTACAGCGGTGTCCTGACATTTGTCTTTGGCTTTTTTGGCTTTTTCTTCCTCCTGGAATTTATCCTCTATATGCAGTGAGCTGAATTCGCTGTTTTTGATGCATATCATTTCGAGCTGCCAGTATGTTTCCGGCTTAAAAGCCATTATGCTGTGTTCCCTGACAGCCAGTATCTTCAATGTTGGGCCCTGCACCCTTCCAACGCTCAATGTCTTGTAGTTTCCTCCCTTTTTCACAGCATGTGTTAGCGCCCGGGAGAGGTTTATGCCCCAGTACCAGTCGAGTGTATGCCTTGTCAAGCCTGCGTTTGCAAGGCCGAAGTCGATTGTCGTCAGCTTCTCAAATGCTTTATGTATGGATTCTGCAGTGAGTGTAGAATACTTCATCCTCTCCACGTTTTTGCCGTGCGGATCTGCATTGCAACCGTGTTTTATGACGTTGTATCCGATGACTTCCCCCTCTACGTCGTAGTCGCACGCATTAATGTATTTCCCCGACTTTTTTGCAAGAGCCTTAATGCAGTCCAGGTATTTTTTTGTGTAGTCGCTGCCTTTCGAAACCTGGTATGACGGCACCCATTCGATGTCGAAGACTGGGTAGGTCCACCCATTTTGCTTTTTCTGCCTTAAACCGAAGATGTGACCGACCGCTGGTGCGACATACATGTCTCCAACTTCATAATACGGCACTCCATTGTGGGAGTGCTTCACAGCCTTACCCAACGCATTAGCTATCCTTTCCGCAACATTCGGCTTCTCAGTTATGATTAAAGTGTGCATGCTGAGGCAAGAATAGGAAGCACTAAATAAAAAAGGGCACTACTAATGAAGTATGCCAATCTGTGCGATGCTCTTAACAAATCTTTTTGTGTCTATGGGCTTGCATACAAAATTTGAAGCACCTAATTCAAATGCTTTATCAATGTTTTTTGTGTTGTTTATCCCAGCCAACACAATAACAGGTATGGACTTAAGGTCTGGGTTAGATTTAATCTCCCCTAATGTGGTTAATCCATTTTTCCGAGGCAAGTTCAAGTCAAGAAGTATCAAGTCTGGTTTTTTGTGGGGAACACCATAGTATTTGCCAGAGGATGTGAGGTAATCCAGTGCTTCAACACCATCTCCAACAGAAGTGAAATCTACGGATACATTAACCCCTAACTCCGACTCCTTGCTTTCACTAAATAGTTTATCTGTCTGTAAGGTATGTTTAAGCATCACTAGGTCTTCTTCCTCGTCTTCAACAACCAAAACCCTGATAGTCTGTTTGCCAACCACAGGTATATCTTCTGAAAGACAGTCAAAAAAACAATTATTTGCAGATTAAGCCAAAAAATCAGTATATTACGGGGGTTAACCACAAGATTAACCATGGTATCGAGGCAGCCTCTGGTTGCTGCCATTGACTGCGGCATGACCCAAGTTAAAGCAGGAATATTCCAACTAAACCGTAGATTATTCTCACCATTAGCTAAACCATGTTATCCAATGGCTATCCAATGCCTAACAAAAAAAAACTTGGAGAATATATGCGAAAAACAAGGATATGAGGTAGACGAATGAATAAGACAGTGCTGATGGTGTTGACAGGAGTTATTTTTTTGGGGTGTATTGCATCACCTAACCAGATTCAGGCGCATGAGTTGAAGCTTGTGAGAATAGCAGCCTACAAAGGCGATGCCGCAGCATTGGTGTACATAGCAAAGGATATGGGTTTTTTTGAAAAAAATGGTTTGAATGTTTCAATTTCAGATTTCGCTTCAGGCAGGCTTGCAATGGAGTCAATGCTTGAGGGTAATGAGGACTTAGCAACTTCGGCAAACATGGTATTTGTCACGGAATCCTTTAATGAACCTGACCTTAGGGTTCTTGCGTCAGTGTCTCTTTTCGGCTTAAACAACATGGTAATAAGGGTTGATGGGGAAGTCAAGGATATTGAAGACATATCTGGTAAAAGAGTAGGGTTGTCTAAAAAGAGTTCGAGTGAATTCTTTTTCCACAGGTATCTGACATTAAAAGATTTAGGCAATTTAAATGTAACATATGTGGACATGAATCCCCAGACAATCAAGGAGAGCATAATCAACGGCTCATATGCAGTGGTTGTTACATGGGACCCATATACGTATGAAATACAGAAGGTACTTGGTCCAAAAGTCATGGTAATACCCATACAGGGCAGTCAGAAAGTTAATTTCCTGCTTTCGACAAAGAAGAAGTGGCTGGAGAATAACCCTGATGACGCCGAAAAAATCCTTAAATCACTTATAGAAGCCAGTCAGTGGATTAACGCAGACACCGAGCGAGCAAAAGACTACTTCCTTAACAGATTCAACTATGAAAGAGAGTACCTAAGCTATAGCTGGGATAAGTGTACATATCAAGTGACTTTAAAGCAGTCTCTTTTGATTGCAATGGATGAGCAAGCAGAATGGATGATTAAACAAGGATATACTAACACAACAGATATACCGAATTACCTTGAGCTAGTAGATGAAGGCCCACTTGAGGAAATTGATCCCAAATCAGTAACAATTATTTGAGTCGCAAAGATGAAACTGAAAAAACTTTTCGTGATAGGTGTGCTGACTTCATTGGTTGTGCTTTCCACCATATCAGTAATTGCCATCAGTTACAATCAGGAGATGGAGAAATTCCTAGTGGAAAATAAAGAAGCCGAGGATATTTACACATCCATTTTTGGGTTGAATCTCCTGACTAACGAATACATCATATACAAGAGGGAAAGGACAAAGCAGCAGTGGGTGGACTCATATTACAACCTCAAGGACAGACTAGATAATACGCAGATGAGTGATGAGGAAACCCAGAAATCAGTGATTAGCATCAGGAAGAACACTGACAAACTGAAAGACCAATTTCTGATTTTGGCAGAGTACAGACGTGAAAAACATAGCATACATGAAAACAAAAGTATTTTGCCTATTGAGGAAATCATAGTGTCTCAGATGCTGATGATATCCCAGGACATAGTCCTAGATTCTAACAAGATTTCAGAAAGAAGCAGGGATGCAGTCATTGAAATAGCAACAATCAGGTCCAAGTTAATCATAATAATCTCTGCAACAACAATAGCCTTGTTTATGATGCTTTTTTTTGCCTTAAGCCAGTTTATAATTAATCCCCTGGAAAAACTACGTGAAGGCACAAAAAAAATAAGCGATGGAGAATTAAATTATAAACTGGATATTAACTCAGACGATGAATTTGGGGAACTAAGCAAATCATTTAACATCATGGGTAAAAATCTGAAAAAATCATTAGATTCGCTGAAAAGCGAGATAGACAGCAAAACAATAATTGAACAACATCTCAGGGACGCCAACAATCTGATTTCCACTTCAGAGGAAAGACTGAGAAATACTTTAGAGAGCATGTTTGAAGGCTGTCAGATAATAGGGTATGACTGGAGATACCTGTTCACCAACGAGGCTGCAGCAAAACATTGGAGAAGAAAAAGTAAAGACATTATAGGGAAGACATTGATGGAATGTTGTGAAGGAGTAGAAAAAACAGAGTTGTTCGCCAAACTCAAGGTGGTAATGGATGAAAGAATGCCGATGAGGTTTGACTATGCATTGACGTACCCGGACGGGGAAAGCAGGCTCTTTTCATTCAGTGTCCAACCAATGAATGAGGGAATATTCATAGTCTCCATGGACATAACAGACCGGAAAAATGCGGAAAATGAAATCAGAAAGTATATTGAGCAGTTGGAGTCACAAAGGATTACGACACTAAATCTCTTAAATGACATTGACAAAACAAATAAGAAGTTAGAGCAGGCGAACAAAGAGATAATGAAGGTAAACAAGGAACTTGAAAGCTACACCTACGTTGTCAGCCACGACCTGAAGCAGCCGCTCAGGTCGATGAAGAGTTTTTCCCAGTTTCTGATAGATGACTACCAAGACAAAATAGACGACAGAGGGAAGGACTACCTCAAAAGGATAGTGAATGCATCAGACAGGATGGAGAACCTGATAACCAGCCTGCTTAAGCTGTCCAGGGTCGGTAGAGTAGATACTGAACTCACCCAAGTTGACTTAAAAAAGGTGGTAGATGAGGCCATACAAGATCTTGAAGACCTAATCAAGACAAAGAAGGGAGTGGTTGAAGCCAAGAAACTTCCTAAAATATACTGTCAGAGAGTTTGGATGAAGGAGGTATTCACTAATCTAATCTCCAATGGTTTGAAGTTCAATGAATCCCCCAAACCAAAGGTAAAGATAGGCTACATAAAAAATGATGGAGACTATGAGTTTTATGTGCAAGACAACGGCATAGGCATTGAAAAACAGTATCATGAGAGGATATTCAAGCTGTTTGAAAGACTGCATTCACACAAATATTACGAAGGCTCTGGAGCAGGCCTTACAATAATAAAATCAATCATCGAACACCATAGGGGTAGGATATGGATTGAAGATAGTAAGCCAGGCACCGGCACAATATTTAAGTTCACCCTCCCCATAGAGGTAACATCAAATGACAAGAGAAGCTAGGCTGCTGTTGGTCGAAGACGAGGAGGACGACATAGTGATAGGTTTGGATGCATTCAAGAAGGCAAAAATTAAAAACATTGTGGATGTCGCAAGAAGTGGGGAGGATGCGTTGGACTACCTTGAGGGAAGGGGGAAATACAGTGGATACTCTCCTCCAGGCATAATGTTTC
>JAHIYG010000034.1 GCA_018815265.1 Candidatus Altarchaeota archaeon
GTCACATTCCTGACAAAAATATTGGCAACTATCTGAAGGTCAGGCCCAAACATAACATCTTTGTACACTGAATTAAGCAGGTCCGGCAATGAATCCTCAAACAGTGGATATGTTATAAAACCTAATACTGCCCCAAAAACAAATAACAAACCCAGAAAGACGCAACTTTTCCGCAGTCTCCCCAGCAAATTAAATGCTTTCATGCCATCAACTCACTCGAACATTTACTGCATGTTTTGGCATTGGCATTATTCCCCTGTCCGCAACTGCATATCCTGTATTCAGCACCTCTTGAGTCGTTTTTATCGTCAAACCACTCGGGAGGCAAGAGTGTCTTTATGCTCCTACCCCAACACCCGAATCCAGCACCTAATCCGACAATAAAAGCACCCAATACATTCCACACAAGCAGAATCCAATAGATGAAGAGAGTCAAAACTAAATCCTTTCCCTCATAGGGCAGGATGTTGTTTGCCACAACAAGATAAAATACCATTGCCAACCCAAGCAGTCCTGCAGATATGCCGTTTCTAAAGCCCCTTCTGAAACCATCGCCTGAACCGAAGCTTACGACTAAACCAACTATCAATGCACCCAATATCGGCACCCAATTCAAGACAGTATACAACAGCGCTCCACACACTATAAAAACCAAAGACCTTATGCGGCCGCTTAATCTACTCATCTTCACAGGTTTTTAACAGTCTCCAAAGTCAGCTTCACAGCATTGTTGACGTCTTTCATATTAAACACTGAAGATGGGCCATGCAGATATCTTGTGGGGACGGAAATAACCCCTGACGGTATGCCCTCCCGTGTCAAATAAATTATTGCAGCATCGGTCATACCTCCCTCTAAAACATCTATTTGAACCGGTATCTTGGCCTTTTTAGAAGCCTTATTTATTGCATCCCTGACTTTAGGGTGTGTTATGACGCCCCTACCCGATGCTTCCATTATGGTTATTGACGGGCCTTTTCCAATCTTCAAGTTACTTTCGTTCTCCTTGATGCCGGGGGTATCGCCTGCAAGCGTCGTATCCAACGCTATCGCATAATCCGGGTTAATAGCATATGCCGCAACCCTCGCACCCTTTAAGCCAACTTCCTCCTGACAGGAGCCTATTGCATATACTGTAGCATCCAATTTTTTCGGAAGCTTTTCCATGACTTTGAGCATCACGTAACATCCAAGGCGGTTGTCAACGGCCTTGCCATAGTGTATGTCACCCTTAAGTATGCCGTAGTTTGGTTCAAAAATCACGGGGTCACCTATTTCAACCATCTTTTCAGCCTCCTTCTTAGACGTAGCACCAACGTCAATGAACAATTCCTCATGTTGGATAACCTTCTTGCGCTCTTCAGCCTTCTGCAGATGCGGAGGCTTTGCTCCTATTACACCCACAATATCTCCTTTCTTAGCCTTGACGATGACTCGCTGGGAATATAGGACTCTGTCGTCTATGCCGCCAACCTTCACAAAACTCAGGTACCCCTCCTTGTTGATGTTTTTGACTAGAAACCCTACCTCATCCATATGTGCTGCAAGCATGATTTTCTTGTTTCCGCTGCCTCTCCTGCCTATGACATTGCCAAACCCGTCAACCCTCACTTCATCACATGTCTTCTTCAAGCCCTCAACCATTATGTCTGCAACACACTCTTCATAACCTGAAATCCCAGGCGCCATACACAGTTTTTCCAACAAATCCATATTCTTCACCCTCACAAATCCTCAAAGGCATTAGGTGCCTTTTCCTTCAACAACAAAAGCATCTCATGCGCCAACTCCTTAATCTCCCACTGCGCACCCTTATCGCTTCTTAGCTTGATGAAATGCCTTAATTCCCTGAAGTTCATTGTTACGACAATCTTTGTCGCACATGCGTTAGGCAGCAAAAACCTCGCGTCCTCTCGCGGAACACCTAATTCAATCAACCTATTATATGCAGTCCTCGTAGCCTCAACACACTCGTCAAACACCTTTTTAGCTTTTGTTTTTTCTTCAATGGTTGCGGGAGTCACATATTCAAAGCCCTGTTCATTAACGTATCTCTGGCTTTGCTGGCTGTATGAGGCTATTCTATGCCTAACCAACTGGTGCGTCAAAGCCCTGGACACTCCTTCAACCATGAATGTCGCGCAGGCATGCTCAAAAGTCGACATATGCCCCCACTCTCTCAGATTCTTCACCAACTTTGCATTCGCACCCTCTGTCTTAGCCTCGCTGGCATAGCAGACCCTGGCGCTTTCCGCAATCAAACCCTCTGGATTACCTGTAATACGAAGTAATGTAACCTTCATTCTCTACTTTCTTATTGTTTTGATGATAATAAATATCTCCCCGACATTTACTATCCCTTTGGGCTCTGTAGAAAACTCCAGCTACCACTATGGTCGCAGTATAAGACAACAAGAGCGAAATCGTAGTTATGTCAAACAACCGTGGCAGTAGATACTAAAACAGTTGCTGTTGCAAGTTCCAAAACCAGATTTAAAAGAAGACAAGATTTAATGGACGCTAAACTTACTTTAGAACAATATGCTAGTATATTCAGAGCAAGACAATCACGCACACAGCTAACGGAAGTACTACTTAACACGCAACCTAATGCTCATTTATTTTAATTTAATTCCTAAATGACTTCAAAATTTGGGAGCATATAAATATGCGTTTATCCACGATTGAAGGTCTAAAAGGTCTTGCTATACTATTTGTTACTTTATTCCACCTAGACTTTAACAGTTTTTCTGGAGGTTTTATCGGTGTTGATATTTTTTTTGTGATATCTGGTTTTCTAATCACAGGCAGTGTCCTGAGGGATATAGGAGATAATAATTTTAGTTTGTGGAATTTTTATAATAGAAGAATACGGCGCCTGTTTCCTGCCATGCTATTTACCCTCGGAATATCAGCGATAGTTGCTTTTTATACATTGTCTCCCCAACATTTCGAATCATATGCTGGATCAGTCATCTCTTCCCTTTTTCTAGTATCAAACATATTCTTCTACAGTGAATCTGGATATTTCGGAATTGATGCTATATTCAAACCTTTACTTCATTTATGGGCCATAGGTGTAATAGGACAATTTTACCTATTTTTCCCATTAATACTACTCTTTTTACTAAAATTTAGAAAAAAACACCTCCTCCTAATCGGCCTATTATTACTTGGAATAACCTCCCTAGTGGCCTCAGAATATTATACCCAAGTAGACCTCGACGCAGCCTATTTTCTAACACCCCTACGATTTTTTGAATTTATTATCGGCTCAATGTGCTACTGGCTAAAAGAATTAAAAATCCCAGATAAATTTAAAGAATTTGGAATTATAGCTGGATTAACATTGATAATATATTCTGCCACATTTTTTCATAAATACACGCCATTTCCAGGATTTAACGCACTAGTACCAACAATAGGTGTTGCACTGGTAATACTGTCAAAAAACCCCAGATACTCCGGTTACATTCTAAGAAATAAAATAATCACTCACATCGGAAAAATCTCATACTCACTATATCTCGTCCACTGGCCCATAATAGTATTTTTCAACTATATGTCATTCATAACAGTAACCCTATCGGAAAAAACAATTTTATTACTAGCTTCCCTTATATGTGGAGAAATACTCTACCTCCTCATAGAAATACCAAATAACACCAAAAGCAAAAATAAAAAATTTCTCATAGTTATTGGATTATTTATGCTCCTAATGACAACACCCGCAATCCACGCATGGAATAATCAAGGATGGAAATGGAGATTA
>JAHIYG010000035.1 GCA_018815265.1 Candidatus Altarchaeota archaeon
AATGTCAAAGAGGACTAATAAGAGGAATAAATCAACATATGAAAAGTGGAATCCACTGTCTTGCCCAGACTCCTTTTCCTCAAGCTCTAAAATCAACTCCATAGCATAGTGGTCCCCTACATACTCAAAGAGGCTGTACGACTCCCGCAGAAGCTGTATGCCATATGTGGTATTTCCCACAGCCAAATATTGCTTTGCTTGCAGGTATTTTTCCTGAGCACGATTAAGCACTGTGGCATTCAACGCAATAATCTTTACCTCATCCAAGTGAGTCTCATTCAATGCAGCAAATATCTTCACGGATTGATCTGCATGATACCTTGCTGTTTCAAAGTTTCTCAACTGCATGTTCTGCTTAGCCAAACTCAAAGACTCATACGCCTGCGTCAAATCAAGCATTTGCTGCATCACCTGCTCATTGGCGCTATCCCCTGTTTTAGAATATGCCAGCTTAGCCAAAGCGAAGTATTTTCTCGCAGACGTGAAATTGCCATCCTCTCTAGCAGCCAACCCAGACTCCACATAGGAGGATGCATCGCCTCCGACAAAATAGTTGAGGAGAGCATTTGCCCTCCCATACCCCTGCAGGTCGTCTGCTCTTTTAAAAAGAAGTGAAGCTGCAGAGACATAGGCAGACGCGTTCAAATACATTTCCCTGCCAAAGAGGTATTCCGCCTCTGAAAGATAGATTTCAGCCTCAACCCTATCAGACAGCCTCTTTGCCCGAGTCAAAGCTTCCGAGTCGTTTAAGGCCTCGTATTGGATGATTAATTCGTGTGTCCTTTCGCTGGCAAGTTCATACTGGGCATTTTGAAACATATTAAGTGCTTCAAAATACGCTACATCTATGATTAGAGAATCGCGCAGGCGCTCACACGCCATCATCCCAGGTTTATTGCCACTAGAGTTAAACAATGAAAGTGCCTGAACGACCTTCTCCAGAGACGTTGTGATTTCACCCTGCGCCCTCATTGATTCAGCCTGCGAAAAAACAATGTTTGCCATGTAGTTTATGTTTTTTTGTTTGTCGCCAAACACATACAGTTTGCCATCATCACATCCGACAATGACTTCAAGGCTTCCATCACCCTCCAAGTCCGCAATCGCAGGAGATGACCTCACAGCCCCCCCACATCCGAATTTGTATATACTGCCTCCAGGGCTGTTTAATATGTGGATGGAACCGTCTGTGACGCCATATACCACATCAGGTTTATTGTCTGAGTTAATGAATGCAACAGCAGGAGATGACTCAATGGGTTTGGAGTGAGTGTATTTCTTTGAGAGAGTCAAGTTTGATGCGAGTATATAGAGGTTCTTGTCCTTGGATGCAATAGCAAAACCCCACTTGTTTTTTCCAAAGAACTCAGCCTTAGAAGGTGCCGAGTATATTTCGCCCGAAACATTATATTCATTTTTCTGTAGGAGACCAGTCATCCCAATCCGTTCAACTATCCATTTGCCGGTAGCGTCCTTGACCCTTCTTGAAGTGACGACTCCAGTGTTGCCGATATACAATCTCGAAAAAGACTTACCACCCCCTACATAAATCTCCTTGGACAAAGTCACGAGAGGAGATGACACAATAGCTCCTGCGCTTTGATAGGTCCAAATCTTATAGGGTGGATTTTTTAGGACATACACTATGCTATCGCCTGACCCCACAACAACCTCCATCCCCTTTTCACCATCCATATCTGCCAATGCAGGAGAAGAAGTTACCGGCCCCCTGGTGTCATAGGTCCATAGAAGTTTACCATCCTTTGTAAGACAGTATATTTTAGTGTCTGAAGAGCCAAAGACTATTTCCTTCTCCTTTGTGCCGCCCAAATCAGACACTGCCGGAGAAGACCGCACATACCCTCCAGTCTGATAATCCCAAATAATTTCTCCTTTAGAGTTTAGGTTATATAGGTTACCATCATCTGATCCGAAAAGAACTTCGACTCTCCCGTCTGAGTCAACATCAGCCAATGTTGGGGGAGACCTAACATTGCCTTCAGTTTTAAAAGCCCAGAAAAGAGATCCATTCCCTCTTAAGGCATACAAGCTGTCATCATCTGAGCCAACCACCACCTCCAAGAGTCCGTCTCCGTCCAAGTCAGCGACTGAGGGAGAGGATTGTATGGCATCTCCTGTTTTGTAAGACCATATTAGTCCGAAATTCTTGAAATCCGCAGAGGACGTATAGTCCAGAAATCCTGTGCGCATATAGTTGCCGTGAAACGTCGGCCAACTGCGATTAACAGCGGGTACTGCATCCAAAGACAATGCAGGAGTAGACAGTAAAACCAAGAAAATAACTTGCACATATAGTCCTCGCCCCATTGAGGGTTTTTTGCCTTTGAGACAGAGCAATCTAGTGCTGTGTTGTAGAAAACCCTGAGATTCCTCAATCAAAACCCGTATGGCCGGCTTTGAAACCAATTTATGAATGGATTTTGTCGGCTCATCAGTGGATTTTTCAAAGTCCTCCATATTATATACCATTTCTAAATATGTTTTGGAGGAGAATAAAAAGAGGATGTTTCCCAAAGGGTGCGTAGGCCAGGCGGTTTTGGAATTCACTGTTGCCATGGGCTTCCTGCTCATCATCTTCTCACTTGTTGTCATAACATCCATACAAAAGACTTCAGAATCAGCAGGCATCAAGACATATATAGATTCAAGACGGATTGGGAACTCAGTAAAGGACAACATAAACATGATAACTGAACAGGGACGGGGGTATTATCGCTTCTTCTCGATTCCAGAAAGCATACACGGAGGATACAATTACAGCATGTATGCAGTAGGCAATGTTTTGGAGATGACCTACGGAGACAACGTATGGAGTACCAACCTCATATCTGGGAATGTCACAATACACTGCCTAAGCTACGGCAAAAGCGTGAAAAACAGGGTGATAAACCGGGGATGGGCCGTTGAGGTTACCTGCCACAAGCCCAACATGATGTTTGACGAAGCAAACACCATAGTGACTGTGAACTCCACGACATTGCAGATTACAAACGACGCCCACGTAGGCGCGCAAGACTTTATAGTAAGTCTTTCAAACACCACAGACTGGATAGACTACCATGTCGGGTGGATTGAACCATTGGGTGTAGAGACAGTTTCATTTGACTCTGGAGCAGGTGATTTTTGCGCATACATAGACTACCAGGAAGAAGTTGATGAAAGCATAGAGGCAGACAATAACATGACCTATGGAGGGGGATGCACGATATGAAACCTTCAGGACAGATGTTTTCAGGGGATTTTCTCCTTGGATTTGTCATATTCTTCGCGGCACTAACGCTAATACTTTCTGTTTGGAGCACCACAACACGGGAGATATTATCTGGAGAAAACCACTTAGCCATGGAGGAGAGAGGTTCAGATGCCGTTGAAAAGCTCCTCAGGACAGAAGGAATACCTAGAAACTGGAGTGAAACGAACGTTTTGTCAGTGGGGTTGGCAAACAGTTCAAGAATACTGCAAGAAACCAAGGTATCCTCGTTTATCACCATGATGAGAGATAATGTTAGCGGGGACTGCGGCGGCACATACACCAAATACGAATGCAAAAGATATCTCTTAGGCATGGGGGAGTACAACTTCCTCATAAACATCTCAAACCTGAGCGGTTCAACAGTGTACGTTAACGGTATGCCCGCGGTTTCAGGAAGATTCCCAGTCAACCAGAGCCTATCCCTGAAGATAGAGCGTACAGCAGTATACATGGGTGAGATAGTGAGGATTGACCTCACAGCATGGAAATGAAAAAAGGATATGCGACAGTGTTGGATGCGATGCTCGCAATAGCATTCACTGCAGTAGTACTTGCATCTCTTGCGGGACTTGACATGTCAAACAACAAACTGTCTACAATGTCCTCCAAGAGACTGCATTACATGTCAGAGGATGCACTGGACACACTCAACAAGAGAGGAGTCTTGGACGTCGTAGGTGAACAGTGGGCGGCTGCTGCAGGAAACCGGTCAAACCCGCACTTCATCAATGCCACCCAGTTGAGTACACAATATCTGGACACCATACTGCCAGGAAACGTGGGATACATGCTGACAATTGATGGGGAGATGGTTGCAAACAACACACGGGCGCCAGTGGATACGTCAGGCACACTGACTCATTCCACAAGGCTTCTTGTAGGCTACGGCAGAGGCCTGCCGACAAGAGGCTATGTAGCACGTGCTTTTCTCACAAACATAAAGGAAAAAACATCGTCAAGCTATTCATACTTCGGAGGCTTCGTTGGACAGGGCAACATAACAGTGTATGCCAGGGACATACCCTATGACTCCACAATACAGAGGTGCTGTTTGGAACTAAACACACCCTCCAATTTTGATTTATACATAAACAGTGAATTTGCAGGCTCATTCACACCAACTGGAGGCAACATGAGCGCCAACCTAAAGGAGGGCGCAGTGGGTGGAGGAAATGGATGTGTTGAAAGCCAGTATCTCGAGTTGATAGACGGAGGAACAGAAAACATGTTCGAACTGAAGTTCACTGAAGGCGATGTGCAGGACCATTATGTCGGAGGAGGATATGTCAAAGTATTTTATAACACTTCTGAAATGGACACAAACGAGGCAGTCAAAACAATGAAATATTATTTCCCCGGCATAAACGGCATAATAAACCTTTACGACAGCTTTTATGTCCCAGGTACTGTCAATTCAATGAGTCTCAATCTGGAATTCCTCTCAAACTACAGCACCTACCTCAACATAGGCGATGTCACAGTATATAACTCAAGCGGGTCAGAGACGCCTCAGACAGTGACATTAAGTGGGTCAGAGATGGCAGCTAAGGGATTCATATACCAGCCGGTTGACGACCCCAAATCAGTCAGTCTCAAGACCGTGCCATTGAGGATGGGGACTGGGACAATCTCTCAGATTGTAGAATCAGGCAATGCAGACGTCGTCTTGATAACCGATGTCTCAGGTTCGATGATGTGGAGGATAGGATATACAGACAGCACAACAGGCGTCGAAAGAGCATGCTCCTCTGCGAGCCTGTACAATTCAGACACACGGCGTATTAGCCTTGCCAAATGCCTAGCAAAAGACTTCATAAACACGATAATGAACCATACTGGAAACAGGATAGCGCTGGTGTCATTTGACAGCATTGCAGAAGCAGACGGCCACAGCCCATACCGGCTGACTGACACCCAAACAAACAACAGCCTCATAGCAAAGATAAACTCATACAGCAACACGCCAAGCGGGGGCACATGCGTATGCTGTGCAATAAACAAGGCATATGAACTATTGGAAGATGACGGCGACCCCAGCAAAGACTACTACATAGTGGTGATGACAGATGGGATAACCGGCTACACCTGCGGAGGCTGCACAAGAGAGTCAGGACAGAACGTATTCTACACAGGCTTCGAAGACTCTGGAGAAATAAGCGAATGGAGTCCCGACCCAACAAGAACCACAGCCACAAACAATATCAACTACGGCAGGGCAAGCGAGGGAAGCTATGGAGGAAACCCCCAAGGATCGCATACCGGCTCCTATTACTTCGGCATCTGGGGCGACTTCGACCCAGGATACCTGGCATTGGATAGAACCCCAATAGATTTGACAGGATACGACCAAGTCAACCTGAGCATATGGTACAGCTTCGAAGACACTGAAGATGCGGACGAGATAGGATTTTACTACCTAAATGACACAGGGTGGGTGAAGGTATTCGAGGACCTGACCCCACAGGTCGGCAACGGAGCCCAAAAACCATGGGCTAAAGCACAGGTAACCCTGCCCCAGAACATGGTAAGCCTTGTGCTATCCTACTGGGGGCAAACATCATCTTCCACAGAACACCTTATGGTAGACGACCTAAGGATTAGCATCCCAAGCGGCAGCGAAGAGGGATGCTTGGACTGCATCTGTTCCGCATACTCCACAGCAGGGGTCGTATCGGCCTGCGGAGGAAACCCAGCAGACTGCAGCAACAGCGCCTGCCAGCCTGCGATAGACGATGCCATATGCGCTGCAGAGAGGGCCCATAGAAACCTCGGAGCTGAAATAAGAACCATAGGATTCAGCCCGTCAACAGTCGGGTGCGACAACGCAGAAGACACCCTCCAAGGCACTGCAGAATGCGGAGGAGGAGCATATTGCGAGGGAGGAGACGCAGAAGACGCTGCAAACTGCTACATCAACTTTTCAAGAGACATCTACGTCTCATCAACCAAAAGCCAAACAATATACTATGGCGGGGCAGTCGACAACACGCAATTGTATCCCACATCATACATTGAATTCGAATTCACCCCCATCAACGAGACGACATATGGGGAAGTCTCCATGATGCGTTCAACAGACGCATTCGACGACACAGTGGACTGCGAAGGAACATTATACGTGCCTGACGGCGTTGTTGTATCCCAAGCTAAGGCAACATCATATTCCGGACCACATTGGACAGACTATCTGAGGATAACAAATGAGGGAGGTACAAATGCGCCGTATCAGCTGACAAACTGGGGAACCACATATTCTATCCTAGGAGACCCATATACAGTGGACATACCAGCGTATTACATAAATTCTGGAGAAGACAATGTAGTATACATCAGAACATCAGATAATTCAAGCCAGGCTACAGGATGCAGTCCAGACAACAGAGTCATATACACGATGAGGATGAGGACACTAGTTGGATACGGGAATGTTTTCCCAACAAGCGAAGGCTGCATATGGACCATAGAGTTCGAAGACGGAAGCACATACAGCGCCCCGATACCCACAGGATATAGCGGTTCACAACAGTGCACATATGAAGGTGCAGGAGTGACATACGACGAACAAGATGCAGTATCCGACGCCATATACCGTCTGTTATACCAGTTAGATATCGACAAGGACGGTCGAGTAGATTTGCTGTTCGACCCGGACATGATAGACTTTGAGTTAAGCCAGGCAGGCGGTGTGAAGTCGCTTTGGGGGCCTGCGATGTTTAAGTTGATAGTGTGGATATAACATGAAAAAAGGTTTGTTTTTCACATTGGGTGTGCTGCTTTTGGTAATACCATTGATTCTGTTTATCGCATATTACGCGACAATATCACAGACCAAATCAGAGGATACAATAGCCAAAATCAGATGCGATGAACTGCACTATTTCGTTGAAGACATAAAAAACGACCTCAGCCGAGCGTTGGTGATATTCGGGCGCAGAGCCGCAATATACGCGATAGATGAGGTGGTGTCTACGGGAAGCAACTTAGACAATTACGTCTTCAACTGTTCGACACAGTGCAACATAGACTGTCAAGAGTTCAGATACGGCATAAACGGGTCTGAAGCCGCAATAACAGAGCTTATAGTCTGCGGCACACTAGAGGGGGAAAACATAGAGTACATGGTAAACCACAGCCTAAACCAGTGGGTCGATAGGATAGAGTCAAGAGGTGCCGAAATACACTTCAACACCTCTATTGACGTGAACCATGTCGAGGTGATTCCAAAGGACCCATTCACCTTCACAGTGATACTGAACAGTTCATTAGAGATATCTGACAAGTCAGGAATCTGCTACTTCAAAGACGAAGAAGTAATCACAAAATCAGACACCTCGATTATAGGCCTTGAAGATCCGCTCTTCCCACTGAACACCAACTCATTTGTTATAAAGTTCATACAAAACTGCACCACAGACGTCAGGACAGAATACAGTGCAGGATGCTCCGCATACGATGAACCCGGAGACGACACCGCAACAGGAAATATAGTGTTTCATTCAGACATTAAAGGAGAATATGGGAGTTTGGAAAGCTACTGTGTAGGCCAGTATCCACAGGTGATAAACAATCAGATACTGGTTCTGGACCAAGCATTCGGAGGATGCGGAAGCTACGATGAGGCAGCATGCTTTAACGTGAGCCACCCCAACCATTTCGCAGCAGTTATAAACTACGGACCCAATTCTCCGGAAAGCTTCCTAGACAAATGCGATATTACAATACCATGGATAACAGACACCGGAGACATCGACAATGTGACCCCCAGAAGCCCGCCGAGAAGGGTTGAAGAATGCGACGAGAAAGACATATATGCGGGCGCATGCGTCGCAGTGGTGAACAACATAAACTGCGGGATACACCAGGTGGTTTTGGGTTCAGACTCCGAAGACATCAACACCACCTGCTACCGGCTCTCGAACGCTAGCAAATACGGACTCTATGACGGTCCATCATTCTTCGACAGACTAGACGGTAGGCTGAACCTCAGCGAAAAATACAAAAACCAAAGCCTAAAACACTACAACACCCAGGACATAGGATTGGAGACCCTCGTCAACCCATACCTCATTGACGAAAGAGGAATCCCCGTGAAAGCCAACGCCACATGGGTGGATTACCTATATTGGCAGTGGACATACGGCTGCCAGGTCGAAGGCGCATGCTCAGAAGGCAACTACCTATTCAGGTTGGATGACGCCCACGCAGACATGTACCACTTAGACACGACATGCCATACAGTGCCTGGATGCCCGGACAGCACCGAAGTCTGCGTGAACTATGTAGACGACGACGAAGACGGAAACCCAGACTGGCTAGACTATGACTGCCAGGCATCCTTTGCAGGCTGCGGCCTCATAAAATCCTGCGACCCACTTGACCTGGACGTATGCAGCACCTGCTTTAGCCAGCAGCCACCAATACTTTCTGAAGACACGGAAACTATATGCAGCCACTACGGATACAATACGACAGAATGGCACATATACCAGATGACGCCGACACAAGACGGCCTTTTGTCAGTCGTATTCAATGGAATATCAAATGTTACAGACTCTGACAAAACAGACCTGTCAATCATCAACTACTCAATGACCGGCAGCTGCACAAGCCAGGTCGACACAGAATTTGACATGGAAGAGGACTCGACAAAGACATATTGCGTGAAAGCAGGGGAAACATACGCCATAACATTGGATGTCGACTCGCCAGGAGTTGGATACAACGGCTCATACAGGCTGGGAGTGTATCTAGATGGTGGCAACCCTGCCTGCGCAACCACTCCGACCACATCCACGACAACAACAACCACTACTACGACACCTGCGGCGCCATGCGGCTTATTTGATGACATGGAATCCGGCGTGGGAGGCTGGAGCCATTCAGGGGCGCAGGATGAGTGGGAACTAGGTAGCCCAAGCTGGGGTAGCGCGCACTCAGGGACACTATGCTGGGGCACAGACCTGTACGGGCAGTATCAGAACAACGCCGATGAATCATTGAAAAGCCAAAGCATAGATTTGACATCAGCTACATCACCTGCCCTGAGGTATTACACAAAATACCGGCTCGAAGACGGAGACGACTTCGCATACATTGAAGCCTCAACCAATGGCATATCATGGGATACGTTGGATGCCATTACAGGAGCCCAAAACAGCTGGAGTCAGAGAAGCGTTTCATTAGCAGGATACCAGGGCTCAAACATATACATTCGGTTTAGACTGAACTCCGATGAGAATATCAGGAGATTGGGACTGTACATAGACGACGTCAATATATCATGCGGCTGACAGCGGATTTAAAGCCCCAACATAAATAAGTAACTAGTCATGGCCGAAAAAAAAGAAGAAAACAGACGTGGAGCGGAAATCGTCAAAGAAATACTAAAGATGGTCAGGGAAAAAGGCCCACTTACTGAAACACAACTTGCTAAGGAGATAGCTTTGGACAGGAAGCAGACTTCAAAATACACCACCTACCTTTCCACGAAAGGCCTTGTGAAAGTGGAGAAGAAACTATTTGGAGAACCGATTATTTCGCCCGCTTCTAAGGACATATTGGTCAAAACAGCTTCTAAAGACAACGACACAAAACCTCAGAAGAGAAAAGAGGGAGTGAAAAAGGTTTCTGCAGAGGATGAAAAAGACGTTAAAGACATATATGAAAGCCTAATGGAGGACTTCCGAGGAGTTATGAGACTGCATTCCGAATCAGACGGAGACTACATCGCCGCTCTTCTCCTGGACAGCGGAAACATCATGTCTGCAACGTTTGAGAAGGAAGGCTCAGAGAAAGAGGAGATTGGAGACCATGCATTGAAGTCCATCATAGAAACCTTCAGCGGCACAAGCGGAGAGCTTGAAATCTATGAGATGGAAGAGGACAAATTCAATGAGACAATGAGGGAAAACATCAGTTACACACTTACCAAATCATTTCCCCTCACAAACCTCAAACTCAAGATAAAATTGATGGCTAAAAAACAGGAAAAAGAAGACAGCAAAGGATTAACATCATTTGTCAGCAGGATAAAGCTGAAAAACGCCACAGAAAAGGAAAGAAAACGTATGGGGTTCCTCCACGGCAGACTAGATGAGAGCGTAAAACTTCTCGACTTCGCAAGAAAAGCCAGGGAAAAACCAGGAAGAGAAGAATCAGAAGAGGAAAA
>JAHIYG010000036.1 GCA_018815265.1 Candidatus Altarchaeota archaeon
AGATGAATTTTTAGAGAGTCTCTATAAAACAACAGACAAAAGAGTTGACACCAGTATTAAGTTGATGGATAAAGTAGATGACTGGGATTTTTTCATGGTCTTGATAACAGGCACAGATAGAATACAGCATTATCTGTGGGGTGATATGGAGGATAAAGACCCGAAATATGGTGATGCCATAGAAAAATATTATATCCACGTTGATGGATTAATAGCTAAATTAATCGAGAAGGGAGGGCAAAATACGACAGTTATTATTCTTTCAGACCATGGATTCGGGAGACAGTCAAATAGAGTCCACATCAACCATTGGCTTATAGAAAATGGATTCACATACTTAGAGGACACTTGGGATAACAAAAAGACATTATGGACTATTCGGCTCTCTGGATTTTTAAAGGAAACTGGTCTTTCAGAAGTTATCAGATCTGTTCTGGTGAAGTTTTTTGAAGGCAAACAGGCAGATGTCCAACCTCCAAAGGTAGCTTTTGATTTTTCCAAAAAAACAAGTGTGTTCGCAACAGCATACTATACTGGAGGTCTTTATATGAATCCAAAATTGACTCCTGAAGAATACAACCGTAGGAGAGAAGAACTAATTGAAAAGATTAAAGAGATGAAAGATCCCCAAACAGGTGAAAAGATCATAAAGACAGCATACAAGCGTGAGGAACTATATAAAGGAGATTACGTTTATCTGGCGCCAGACGTCATACTTATCCCAAACGGCAACTACTGGGTCGTCGGCGGGCTTAACTACCATAGACTAATTGAGCCAGTTTATAGAGATACTGGTGAACACCGGCTAGAGGGTGTTTTGATAATGGCCGGGCCAAAAATACAAAATAGAGAAGATATCATTAAAGCTAATTTGACTGATGTCACACCAACTGTGCTGCACATATTTGGGATAAAGCCAGATATGGATGGAAAACCCATAACTGAAATCCTCAAAGATTAAAGATTATCCTAATATCTTTCTGGAGAGGTATGCAGTTGGCCGCACAATGAAATGCAATACGAAATACTTTAATGTTTTGTTTTTTGCAATCAGCTCTGAAGACACACCACTAAATTCGTAGTAGACATTAGACATTTGTGATCCAATCCATCCTAGTCTATTGTGCAGTATTTCATCTCTGAATTTGCGGATGATATATAGATGGTGGTAGTATTCCGTTCCCATTACAGCTGCAGTCATCAAACACACCGGAGTATAGGGTTGTTGTAATTCAATCATGTACAACAATAAGCAACCAAGATAAATAAATAAATATCCGCAGCCTAAAGGCTGCAGTACACACACGAGAACAGAGTTCTCGTGGTGCACCACGAGGCAAAGCCTCGTGTGTGTTCATCACGAAAGAACAGAAGAGAAATCGTGACATTCATCTGCGACTTCAAAGTCACAGTCTTCTGCTCTTTCCCAGATAATAAAAGTTGGTTCTAAAATGAATGCATTTTGATACCACACATATCCAAGAAACTACATAATGCATTTTAATCAAAAAAATATATTAAAAGTAGCAGGTAATGACATAGTATTGAATAAATAGTAATTAAAAAGTTGTTTAAGCTAGTAAAAAACTACTACATTTTTTATATAATAACTTACAATATATAGCATATGAGTATGGGTTTTGGACGTTTGAAGCAAGGAAAAAGCCTTTTTGAAGTTTTCTGTTTTCTTGTTGAAGAACATCCGAAGGGTTTAAAGAGGAGCGACATCCAAACAAAATTAAAGATGGTTTTAGGTGTCGGAGAGAGTGTCGGAGGAGTTAACAGACACTTAAAAAAACTGAGGAACGCGGCCTTAATTGAATGGAGCCAGAAAACATACACTTATAAACTCGCCTCTGACTTTGACAGCAAGGATTTTTTCATCAGAGTAGTAGATACATTCAGACTAACAACTGACAAGGCATTTTTTATGTCGATTAAGATGGTGAACATCCTATCTAAACAGACATTAATTGAAGTTGATGATTATATAGGCCACAAATATGATGAGGAGATGAGTGAGAACATATCTAAATTAGAAGACAATTACAAAATAAATGAAATACACGTTCATGACGATATAAAAAAACTTTTAAGACACCATAGTTCATATGTGAGATTGAGACTTTTCAAAACCACAAATGAATGTTTCATCA
>JAHIYG010000037.1 GCA_018815265.1 Candidatus Altarchaeota archaeon
CCCATACATTAAACTAGTGACTAAGTCAGAAAACCCTGAAACATCAAAGAAGATGTTGGATGACATCATAGAAAATTACATAAGCTACAACAACGCCATAATAGACGAATGCATAGGCAATATTGACAAAACTTATGCATACCGTAAAGAAATTCAAGAAATAAAATACAATCTATCAATTGAGTACGCTTTAAAGGAACATGATAATTTCTTGCACTATGAAGACATAGAATATAACAACAATAAGGAAGATCTATTGGAAAAGATAGCGGAAGAGGAGAAATATCAAGTTTACCTGCAGGAGCATATCAACGAGGTTAAGGATGAAATTGAAAAAAATGAAGAGAGTAACCTGGAAACTCCATGCATATCTAATTCGATATTTTTAAAGGTTATTTTGGAAAGTTATGAAACAAAATATGAAATGCAAAAAAATCAGCTGTTTACACACAAAAAGGAACTGAACATGCTTGAGAATAGACACCTCCAAGTTGTTAATAGCAGGGAAAATTGGCTGAAAAAACAATTAGAGGAGGAGAGAGTAATATATGACCTTGAATTAAAAATCATTGATGAAGAGTATGAAAGGAATTTAACCATGATTGAAGACATTAAAATAGTTAATGCGCCAGATGTACCTACCACTTACTCTGAACCAAATATTGTTTTAAACACAATAATAGTTTCTCTTTTAACCCTTATTGCATCATCCCATATCATTGTGGCAATTAAACTGATTAGGTGTATCTAATTCTAAAATTATGAAATTTAGACTATGACAAAAAACAACCAGGTAGATTACATGATTTTATTAGACGGATGAAGCATTATATAAGGGATATTCTGGAAAATGGAATTTTACTTGAAGGACATATTATTTCTCGCGATAGCCGTTTACATATATGGATTCGTGATATTGGGATTAAAAAAAAGATATAAATTTGGAGTTTGGATATTCTACCTGGGTTTAGTATACCACCTATCAGCTACTGTTGCATATTATATAATGTGTAGTTTTGACAGATGTGATGCAAACCACTATTGTCTGCAGGCGACTGAAATAGACTTATCTTTAAGCAATAAATTCATCTATACTCTGGCATATCCGTTCAGAGGGCTTTTGGGGCTGTCGTGTTTCTCAACTTATGTTGTTTTTGGAATGATTGGTTTCATTGGATTGGCATTATTTTACATCGCAGTCCTTGAGAATGCAAACATGAAAGATAGGACAATTAATAGACTGACAATTATGGTAATGTTTCTTCCAGGGATTCATTTCTGGTCAAGTAGCATAGGTAAAGACTCAGTATTTTTATTTTCTATAGGACTTCTACTTTTTTCGTTGTCCAACATAAGAAAACGAGGGATGATTACATTTTTTTCTTTAACACTTATGTTGTTCATAAGGCCATATATGTTCGTCATCAGCAGTATTGCATTAGGCCTGTCATTTTTGACGAGTAAATCCAAAATCAACATTGTAAAAAAGATAGGATTGACCTATTTGTTAGCAATAGTGATTTTATTTTCTTACATGATTATTTTCAACTTCTACATGAACCGCTACTCATTCACAGAGCTTCAGGACATAAAGAACTTCTTCGATGAGAGGAAGAGCATCGACACAGTAGTGGGTTCAAGCAGTTATCAGTTGGAAGCAATGAGCCCCGTAATACGGATAATCACATTCATGTATGGGCCGTTTTTTGATTCTGGTGGGATTTTGTATGTTGCAGCTTCAGTGGAGAACCTCATCCTAGTAATAGCTACCTTAGCGATGGCTTCGCCTAAACTGCCTAGTTTTCTAAAGATTGAAAACAGCTTGTTTTTCAGGTTTAACCTGTTTTATTTCATACTTTCAGTGTTATTCCTATCGAATGTTGTGTATAATCTGGGCCTCGCTATGAGGCTTAAAACCATGGTATTGCCGTCTTTCTGGATAATTTTTCTCATGTTTAAATCAAGAAAATGAGAGTATAAACCATGATTAGAAACGCAGTAAAGGATGATGTCAAGAGCATATCTGATTTGCACTCAAAATGCATTTATACCGGATTTCTGACGTCTTTAGGGAATAAATTCCTTGAATTATTTTATTGCGCATTCATTGAAACTAAATCTTCTGAAATTCTAGTTTATGAATCGGATGGAGAAATTGTTGGATTTGTAAGCTGTTCAACTAATCTCAAGGACATTTTGAAATACATCATATTACATGAGCTACACACTCTGTTTTTTGCAGTTAAACATAAGTTACTGGATTGGAAAATATATAGAAATGTGATAGAGGACATACTATACTTTAGAAAAACAAAGTATAGAGTAAATTCTGCTGAGTTAGTTTCAATCTGTGCCAGAGACGACATGCGAGGCAATGGAATAGGTAGTGCGTTAGTCGAGGAAATGATTGGAAAACTAAAAAAACAGGGGGTTGAATCAGTGGCCACATTAGTTAGTGATGATTTACAGGAATCGAAGGGTTTCTATGAGAAAAACGGATTCAGATTAACTGGAAAAATTAAATTACACAATAATAAAGAATCATCAGTATACACATATAAGATAAAGAGACAATGATTGAGGTAGTGTAGGTATTTCGATAGTTTTGAGTTCCATGTTTTGGCTTGTCGCCAAAGAGATGTTGGAATCGGTTATGACGTTTAGTATTGGTGGACTAAACACCTCGCCCGAAGGCTTGGTGCGTACATCCCCAACCTATTAAACCACTCTTTTAGGTGGCGTCTACGCTGTCTATTTTTGGGGACTGTTTCAGGCTTAGATGCTTTCAGCCTTTACCAGCTGCGGCGTAGCTACTCGGCGCTGCCCTGTCGGACAACCGATACACCAGAGGCCACGGTCCCATGTTCCTCTCGTACTAATGGATCCTTCCCCTCAGACAACATACAATTCCAGCAGATGCCGCCAAACTGTCTCGCGACGTTCTAAACCCAACTCACGTACCGCTTTAATGGGCGAACAACCCCACCCTTGGCTGCTTCTGCACAGCCAGGATGCAGTGAGTCGACAGCGAAGTAGCAAGCAACGGGGTCGATGTGTACTCTTGCCCGTTACCACTCAGTTATCCCCGGGGTAGCTTTTCTATCAGCCCGAGCCCCCATTAAGGAGGACTTCGGGGTTCGCTAGACTTGACTTTCGTCTCCAGTTTCCGTAGTGTTTGGAATCTGGTCAGGCAGGCTTTTGGTCTTGTCCTCTACGTCGGATTTCTGTCCCGACTGAGCCTACCATTAGATACCGTCGATATTCTTTCAACGGTGTGGCGCCCCACCCGAGCAGCCCACATATAGGTGTCCCCTTTCGGGTTAGAACTGTAATCATTCGAGGGTGGTGTCTCATCGTCGACTAACAATCCGCCGAAACGAATTGCTCAAACGTCTCCCACCTACGCTGCGCAGGAATAATCACAATTCAGCCATATGCTGCTGCAGAGCTCCACGGGGTCTTCGCGTCCCGCTGGAATTCTCTGGCCTGTACGCCAGAAGAGTAAGTTCACCGAGCCTCTCCATGGGATAGCAGGACTCTCGTTAAACCTTCGTGCAAGCCGCCAATTAAGCGGCAAGGTATTACGCTACCTTAAGAGGGTCATAGTTACCCCCGCCGTTTACTGGTCCTTCGCTCCGTTGGACCGGAGTTTGAGATACCAGCACTGGGCAGGTATCAGCCACCATACAAGTCCTTTCGAATTCGCGGTGACCTACGTTTTTATTAAACAGTCGGAGTCCCCCTGTCTCTGCGACCTGTCCCTTCCGGGGCAGGCACCCCTTATCCCTAAGTTACGGGGCTAGTTTGCCGAATTCCCTATGGAGAGTTTTGTCTCGCTACACCTGAGCCTTCTCAGCTAGGGGCACCAGTGTCAGATCTCGGTACGATCACACGGGATCCGATTGTCCTCCTTTTCACTGACTCCTGGGATAACCCAAACCCCCCATACGGGAGGCCATTCACAAATTAAACTGCTTCTCACCGTTACGGTACTCCACAGTTTTATTTTGCTTAGACAAAGCGACGGCTTTGCTTGAGCGACCCGGAAGCGTCGGAGTGACAAACTTGTGTTGCCATGTACCCATGTGGTGCATGAATATTAACATGCTTCCCTTTCGGTTACTCCGAGTTACGGATACCTTAGGATCGACTAACCCTCAACTGACGAACGTTGTTGAGGAACCCTGGCCCTTCAGGTGGAATGGATTCTCACCATTCATTGCTGTTACTCTTGACAGGATTCTTATTCGTGTGCGGTCCACGCAGCCTTAAAGCCACGCTTCTATCCGCACATGACACCAACCTACCTGAAAACACAAATTATTTGTGTCCATTGTGGTATCGGCGGTACACTTAGTCCCGTCCATTTTAGGGGCCCTAAGTCTTGGCGAGTGAGCTGTTACGCACTCCTTAGAGGATAGCTGCTTCTGAGCTAACCTCCTCGATGTCTTAGACCTAAGACGCCCTTGTTTACACTCAGTGTACACTTTGGGGCCTTAACCACAATCTGGGTTGTTTCCCTCTCGGGACAGGAGCTTACCCCCCGCCCCCGTCTCCAGTCTTCTACGACGACTGTAAGTTCGGAGTTTGACAGGAAAGTGAAAGATTTCTCCTCCTGGCTTTCCAGTCAGTGCTCTACCCCACAGCCAATCTCAGACCAGACTTGACTAAGGCCAATTTCGGTTGGAACCTGCTATTGCCGAACGCGATTAGCATTTCACCTCTATCCCCAGGTCACCCGAACAAGTTGAGCTTAGAACCGGTAACAGACCTCCATCCACCAGTTGGTGGACTTCATCCTGCCCAGGGTTAGATCGAACGGCTTCAGGTCATATTCCTGCGATTTATGGCGATCACACCACATCCCTCACAGTGTTGCGGATTCTTGGTTTCCCTACCCCTTTCAGGTCACCGCAGAAATATACTCCCTGTCTAATGTTTCTAGACTAACGATGCAACTTTCGCTGCATCTAACTATCACCATACAGCTTCAGGTTCTTTTCACTGCCCGTTAGGGCTCCTTTTCAGCTTTCCCTCGCGGTACTAGTACGCTATCGGCTTTGAGAGGTATTTAGGGTTCCCAGTTAATGTCTGGGAGCTTCACGCGCAAATACCAATGCACGCTACTCTCGGACTCCACCTGCCACCTCATAGGTTAGCTACGGGACTGTCACCCTCTATGGTGCCGCGTTCCAGCGGACTTTACCAGTTATGAGATGGTTTTATGTGGGCCGTTCAACACCACATCTACACAATGTCACCATTGCGCATTCGGTTTGCCCTTTCCGGTTTTCAGTCGCCCTTACTGACCGGATCGCAATATTGCTTTCTTTTCCTCCGGGTACTGAGATGTTTCAATTCCCCGGGTTCCCTCCCCTTACGGAGTAATTCAGACATCTTCGGTTCGACGGCTGCATGCGCCTCGCCGAAGCTTTTCACAGCTTGCCATGTCCTTCGTCGGCTCTCAAACCAAGCCATTCCCTGTATGGTTTACATAATTCCAGCATCTCTTTTTAGCGAGCCATGACATACAGAAAAAAAATCTGTAAGTCGATGAAACTCAATATATTATCTATCGATCTACCTACACCACCTCAAAAACCAAGACGTGAAGTCCTGGCTGCGAAAAAGTTTAGTTTCTCGAGACAACATCATCTTATCAGGCTTCCCAAAAAAAAAATGGATTGGCCTATATGTCGTCTTATGAGGTTTCTCCACAGACTCCTGCGAAGCCTGCTTCAAGCGTCGTAGCAATCACTTGCCCACGACTTCATCTGAAATGATGAATATGACTGGTGCATTCAACTTGTTGAATGCGCCGTTTGATGAACCGTTCTTAAAGGTTCTTGGACTCGTCGGGATTTGAACCCGAGGCCTCCCGCTGTTTTGGATTCCTTTTTCGTGAACGTTTTTCGCTTGTGAAAAAGGTTCTTGCAAAGCGGGCGATCTACCGGACTGATCTACGAGCCCGTTGTCGGAGACGCCTCGGCCTCCCGACTGATCCCCATTATTTTGTTTTTTTTAAGACGAAAGAAATTTAAGCCCTTGTGGTGGTGGACAAATTATTTGTTCCAATCCTGAATTTCACACCCAAATGTTTTTTTGGTGCATTAAGGATTTCCTTAATGCGCTCCTTTTACTAACCTTTCTATTGAAAGGGTTCGTGGAGGTGATCCAACCGCAGATTCCCCTACGGTTACCTTGTTACGACTTAACCCCTCTCGCGAACCCGAGATTCAACACACCCTAAAGAGTATGCTTCACCTCAAGTCCACTCGATTGGTTTGACGGGCGGTGTGTGCAAGGAACAGGGACATATTCGCCGCTGTATGGTGAACAGCGACTACTAGGGATTTCAACTTCATGAGGGTGAGTTGCAACCCTCAATCTGCACTGGGGCATGGTTTAGGGGATTAGCTCCACC
>JAHIYG010000038.1 GCA_018815265.1 Candidatus Altarchaeota archaeon
TATTGTCTGCGGCATTTCTCTGCATGATAACACATGAACAGAAAGCAGGTAACTGGCTTTTTATCTCTGCTATTTTATTGGGGTTCTCCGCATTGGCGGGGATACAGCCTTTATTCATAATTGCAGTTTTACTCGCATACAACATCCTCGCAAACAACAAAATAATCCCAAAATACATATTTTATGCATTACTCCCGTCTACTGTATTTTCAATGTATATGCTTGCCACAAATGAATACTTCCTAGGTGACGTAATCTACCAACTTGAACGTTTCGGACTAACCAGCATCAAAGTTTCAGCAGCTGCCGCAGTGTTTATACTACTTTCTCTTTTCAGGGAAAAAATCATGCATGAAGCAATGCATCTGATTAAAATCGAAAAAGAAATAATCCTCCCGAAATCCCTGCCACACATGGAAAAACTCACGATGCTGACGCTGCTTATGGTTCATGTCTTGGCGTCATGGGAGCTGATTAGACCCATAACGGTCGAAACGATGATGTCGGGGGTAAACTACTACTGGGTCGGAGTCGCAGGCTTGTTTTTCTTTCCAAAAAAACACAAGACGTCAACACTCATCTACCTAGCAGGACTTATATTATCCGTGTTCATCCTAGATAGGGCAGACCACATGTTAATCCCCCTATATCCCTTTTTCTCACTGGGAACTGCAGTTTTCCTCCAGCACCTGTATAAGTTCCTCAAAATCCATGCTGGAGTAGCACTGTCAATACTGGTAATCACAGCCCCATTCTGCATTGCACTATACAATGACATATCAACATTCGCGCTTGGATGCTGCATACCACAGATGGACATACAAGACATACAGGCAGTAACTTCCTATGTGAACTCACAAGACGAAGGCCTCACACTGACCATGAGCTACACCGTACCCTACTTCAAAAACGCCACCGTAGTCACCCAATCCATAGTATACGCCGGCTACCCAGTAGCTTACTACCCTGTCTACCCAAGGACAAGATTCACAGACAACATATCCTACAACAACGCACAATACATAGTCCTCCCAGAAGCAGTAATAGACTGGACAATCACATACCATCCAGAATTCAAAGAAATAAGAAACTGGCCCAAAATAAACCAAAGCGGACAATACAGCATCTACAAAAACCCAAACCTTTAAGAACGGCTAATCAAATGGCGCATTAGCAACTTTGTTGCTAACGCACCTCTTATGGTAATTTGGAATTTGCTTCAGTGGTTGTTCGCGTCATCACATAAATCAGGTCGCCCATCAATCATCACAAGCAAATAAAATTAGGACACAAAACAAAATAAATATCCAACTAACAACTAACTGCGTCTACTCCCTAGAAACAATATCACAGACGCTACAACACCTAAGACAGCCACCCAAACCCCCAATTCAAAGTCCCTGTTCCTATACCTTAACACAACCTCATTAACTCCTGCCGGAACCTCGACCCGCATCCTATCTAAACTATCCTTTCCCACCTTAACCGGCTTACCGTCAACTTCAGCCTCAAAAAAATCCCCATAAACCCAGTTGAAGACCAAATAATCCGTCTTCTCACTCTCAAAGGAGGCGTGTATGGTATTAGCTTCAACTAAATACTCGACATCCCCCTGCTCGTCACCTTCTAGATAAACCATATTAAACGCATATGGGTCCTCATAAACTACTCTCACATCATCAACCCACACCTTCTTCAAGCCATTTTCCAAAAGGAACCCCTCATATCTCCTACTCTCATTCACTCCGGAGACAATCCATCTCACACCGTATTCTCTTAAATACTTCAGTGGAACAGTCCCGTCTGAGCTCTTGTACACACTCAACTGATTTAACCCCAAAGTTAATTCACGAGTTCTCTCGTTAACCAACGGCTCCCACCCGGCGAAATGAAATAAGCCGTGTAACGTCGCATAATTTAGTCCGAAATACCTTGAACTATACCCGTCTGGATGCTCTAAAGTAAACACTCTACCCTCATTAATCAAATCTAGAAGTGCCTGACTTTCCGCAAGCTCTGAAACATCATATACTCCCGGGCCATCGGGTTCATTGAGATATTGACGCAGGTTATAATGCGGTGAAACAAGATACACCGACGCCAAAAGGACGATATGGACGGCTATAACACCCCATTTAATCAACATGATGTTTTTCCAGTGTTTTCCCCTGAAAAATACCTCAAAACAGAATGCCGTCAATATACCCAAGAAAAAAAGGAAAAAAATATGATACTTAAACGGCCACCTGAACCGGTTGAACAATGGCATAACATAAAGTAAAACAGGTATTATCCCACTTGAAAACAAAAGACCTGCAAACGCCAGCACTGCAAAGACAAAAACATTCCCGTCTTTTTTTTTGATATGCCCGAAAATAACTGCCCAAAGAAAATATACCAAAAATAAAAGAGGCACATAACCGATGAAAGAGACAAAAGACAGTTTGTTAATGTAAATGTCCTGATAAGCTCCAACGTCCAAAAACAACATACTCGGCAATAAAATATCAAGGGGATAGCTCATGTGGATATACATGTTCATATGCATTTTCTGAGACCTTTCCGGAACCTCTGTGAGGGTAGAGTATGAGGCACAAACCAAAGGCAGACACAAGAGCAGGACAAAAAAATAACTGGCTGAAATTTTTTTCAGATGAAAAAAAGCCGTCACAAAACCTATTCTGTCATAGACTGCCATCGCAGCAATGGAGAGAACCTCAAAGACTATGGTGAACAAGAAATACTGGGGGTATCCGACATAAAACAAGCCCACCTTCATCAAAGCCGACAGAATAAGGAACCAATCCTTTTTCTCACGGTAGAATCGAACGTCAAAATATAGTATCCAAGAAAAAAACGCAAAAACTGCAGAGACATACCACCATGAATCACTCATATAAACTACAAAACTTGACAGTGCCATGGTAAAGACGCCAAACAAGGAACTCTCCCTCCCCAAATAAAGCCGCAAAAGACTAAACGCCCCTACAGAACCGAAGAGAATGTGGAATACAACCAAAATATCAATGGCTGCAAAATAGTCTCCGAATAGGAGGCTGCTGATAAGCACTGACAAATATACCGGTGGATAAAAGACGGCACTCTGCAGCATTCCAATATTGTCCAACCCCATAAACTGGTGAAAATTATAAAATGGCAACTCTCCACTCAAGACAGAGCGATAGTTGTGGACAAAAATAGGGAGAAAATAACCCCTGTTGTCGTCGTCTAGGAAAAAATACGGATATCTGCATTCAAGCAAAAAAAGTAGGGAACCGATAAGAAAGACCACCACCAGCCCGTCCACGAATCCCTCATAAGCCTTATTTCCCATACAACCTCACAGGTAGTTAAGGAATAGAAGATTCAAAATATTATACTCTGGGAATTACATTCGTTTTTTTCACTGACTTGGGGGTGCTTCAAAGTGAATGTTACATAGTAGCAATTTCCTGTTTTTCGAGATGATGCGGCCCGCTTTCAAGATAGACTTCACCTCCTGCCTCACTGTTGTCTACCCATATTTTTCCGCATTTCTTTTCGACAACATATGCTCCAGAAGTCAAAATCTCAAAATCCTCAAAGCCGTCATCAAGCATTTCACTGTCCACTGTCTTTGAGGGGACAAATATCCTATGCCCTGCAGACTCCAGCACACACCTGAAATTCTCATCTAGAAAAACCAGGTTCTCACTGCTTAGACGAGACAGGTACTTGTCAGGGGCATCTATCATGGCTTTAGGTTGTGCCTTCCCAAGCTCATATGGCATGTTCTCATATTCAGATGAATTCATGTCCATGTAATTTCCCCTGAAGTCGTAGAAAAACCAGATTGGGTAGGCGTGTTTCCTGTATATGTGCTCTCCCATGAAATCAAACACTGCGTCGTTTTCTCCGACATGGCCGTACAAGAAATCGTAGAATTCCCCATTTGGTCTGGGACTCATTAGGCCATGGATGTCTAGGTCTACCTGATATGCTGAAATACTTAGTATGGGATTCATAACTGCAAAGAGAACCATAGACACGGCAAGAGACCTTCTACCATGTATGAATAACTTTGTAATGTAATCCGCTGCATATAATGTCATGAACACTGCCAAAATAATCAACCGGTATGTAGGGAAAGGGGCCGATGTTAAAAGGCTTATGTGTCCGGCTGCAATATACAAGACGAGCACTAACCTCTCCAGTTTAATTGTCCTATGAAATATCTTTTTCACATCCCCTAGAAGGCAAAGATATGCTGGCAACCAGAAAAGGATGTCTGAGTTCACCCTACTGAAGTCAAAAATCCGAGCCCCTATATTGGCGCTGTTTGTTTTGATGTTGAGCAAAAAAACATGATAGACAAAATCACCCAGGGCGCTGTTCGCATGGAAAAAATAAAAAAGCGCCATAACCGGGACAATGAATCCAGCAAATGACAATGCCGCTCCAACAATGGCACTATCTTTTCGTCCATGGTTAAAGTGTCTTCTGGCTATGACTGCGGCGGGTATTGCCAGAAACAATATTGCTGCAGTTTGTTTGAATCCGAAGCCGATGCCCATTGCTGTTCCTGCGAGAAAAAACCATGTATTTGATTTGTTCTTTAGTCCTGCGAGCAGGAACCTGAATGAGAGTAATGTGAAGAAGA
>JAHIYG010000004.1 GCA_018815265.1 Candidatus Altarchaeota archaeon
CGCAGACACTCTGCTACAACACACACTTAAAGAGCTTAGTTCCCAAGGGTGCGACTATGCAGTAGCCTATAGCAGGACTGCAGAGCTGCACAAGCATGCCGCCACCGCAGAAGAGGCCTCCATGATTCTCCCAGAATACATCAAAAGGAGAAGAGACGATGGACTCCACCCGGACTGGAGCATACGATTTCACCAGAAGGCAGGGGGGATGATGATATGCGGTGTGCCCAATGCAGACCCGCATGACTTGGAAAGTATGGGCCATGGGGCATTCTTCATATATGACATGAAAAAAATGCAGACATAATGCATAGCACGAACAGAGGATGCGCCGACACAGTAATATGCGATGGAGAGGTAATAATGAGAAAAGGCATGATGAGGATAAGATAATTGCCAATGCCACGGAAGCGGCTGCCAAACTTGTAAAAAGATGAAACTTGAACTCTTGAGAAAAAGCATGGAGGACGCCCCCACGATACAACGAGGGAAATACAGGTACTTCATACATCCCCTTACAGATAGTATACCCCCTATTACTGCGCAGCTCATGCGGGAGGTCTGTGAAGCCATAACTGAAATAGCGGACTTGGACGCAGACTACATACTCACAATGGAAGCCATGGGCATACACATAAGCGCCGTATTATCCCAGATGACAGGCGTACCAGTAAACATCATCAGAAAGAGAAAATACGGAGTAGAGGGTGAGATTGAGATAGCGCAGGAAACAGGCTATTCACAGACCAAGATGTACCTAAACAACGTAAGAAAAGGAGATGTTGTGACAATAGTTGATGCAGTCATCTCCACTGGAGGAACACTCACTGCAACCCTATCCGCCCTCACAGAAAAAGGAGCCATAGTGAAGGACATAATATGCGTGATAGAGAGGGGAGAGGGAGTGGAGAATGTGAGGAAGAAAACAGGATATGACATCAAAACCCTAGTCAAGATAGCCGTGGATGAGAGGGTTCAAATACTGAAGATTATAAATTAAATAAGATAGAATCAAAAGAGGTAATACAATGCCGCAAATGGTGGAACGAGACAGACAAGTGAACGACTTACTCAACAACCCCAAACTAGCCCCGCCAGGGGCGATGTTCAAAGAGGTTGAGGGCGGAAAATCACTCTTTCAAGTCACAGACGCGCAGTCAATAAAGACAATAGACAAGTCAAATGCCATGGTTGGAAAAAGAATCATGACTGGGCTCAAGAACTGCATGATGCTCTCAAAGAGAATGTACGGAAGAGTGGGAACATTCGGAACAGTCTTCACAGGACTTAGGAAGATGCTGGGGGGAATCTAAATGCACGAACCGACAGACAGGGAACTGAAAATCCAAGGACTCACAAGAGCTGAATTCGACAGCCTATCCTCAGACGGCAAGAAAGTCATTGCAGAAAGAAGCCAGCGACTGAGACAGATAGACAACACACTGCTCGGCGCACAGCTTCTAAACACGATGTTGGACTTGGACGAGCATATTGCGCACGATGCACGACAGGCGTTAGAGGGTAAAAATGAGGCTTTCCAGAAAAGAATAAAGGATTTAGTGATTGAGTACCTTGATGCCGGCGTGGAAACAAGCATCTCTGACTACTACAAAATAAGATACGGAAAAGCAGGAGCCGTTGAGAGCACATCCTCAAGGAAGGATGCTGAAGAGCTGCTTGAGACAAAAACTGAACCAGCAGTTAAGAGCCATGAAATTGAGACGCCATTACCTGAGAAGACGACAATGAAACCACAAGGCGCCGCGGGGAGAAAGGAAAACATAGCCTCCGAGCTAGCGACACTTGACGGCAAAACACCTGATTATATCATGAGAACAGAAACAGATGTCATAGAAAAAATCATAAGTATCGTGGATGAACTGCGACCCACTGGAATAACAGACGAGAAAGTAATACGTGCCATGAAGGACATGATGAAAGAGGACGGAAACATACATTATCCCATGGAAACCCTCCTGCCAGAAAAGAGGGAAGAACTCATAAGAAAGGCAAAGCAATAGTACTGAACCACATGATTAAATCATGCCAAACCAATCGACAAGTATTTATATAGTCATGATAATATCATAACTATCATGAAACAAGCGGTGGCTGATTATAACCGAGAGTATCATGAGTTAGTGAATGGGGTGGCGCAATCAGTCAAGGACATATCCGACCCTGTAGCAATTGGCGCAATGTTATATCAGCTTGCCCAAGAGAGAAAGAATACGAACCTCATAATACAACAGCTGAACTCCAAGATAGACTCCCTGATGTCAAAGGTAGAGGAGATGGAGTCGAGAAAATCCAAAGGGCCCGAACCACAGTCCATGCTGTCAGAGAGGGACATGGAAGTCATGAAGTTCGTCGAGGAAAAGGGCAAAGTATCAGCTGAACAACTCCAGAAAAAATTTAAATACCGAGGCAAGAACGCAGCCTCAGCGCGTCTTTCCAAACTCTTCCACGATGGAAGACTAGAAAAGGAGTATATGGGACGTAAGGTCTTTTACAAAATAAGATAACACTTATTACATAAAACCCCAACCAACCCTCCACCCCCGGATAAACGCCGGGGGTGGACCAATAACACAACGCCGAAGAGAAAACGGCATTCAGAATCACATCGTCAAGATGTGGTAATTCAGCCAACCACCCCCTCCACCCCTGGAGTAAAAATCCAGGGGTGGACCAGGTTGTCTGCAAAGCAGACAACCCAGGTACGAAACAGCAAAGCTGTTTCGTGGACCACAATCACATCACTCATAAAAAAAAGGGCATGGGATGAGAAGCCATGAAACCAAAAACCCGCAATATAGGGTTGCGGGTCAGTTTTAAAACACATCAAAATCACATCGTCAAGATGTGGTAATTCAGCCAACCACCCAAAAGGTAGGGGAAGGAACAAGAACACCGTCCCCTACCCCCATGGGCTTATCAGAAGATACTTATTTAATGAAGTACATAATCTTACATGCGTAAAGTATTAACTGTAGCGTTGTTTTCTATCATTATCCTTTCCGGATGCATCTGTGAGAAGCAGACGCTGGAAAAGGCAACATATGAGACAATCGATGAGTGTAGAGCAATCGAGGATATCAGAGAGAGGAACGTTTGTATTAGAAAAATTGCTTACTCCCAAAAAGATGAAACACTCTGTATGGACATAGACAGTACCAGGGAGCGCGAATACTGTAGGAAGAGCATAATAACAAGAGTGGGGGTTTTAGACGATTGCTCGACGCTTTCAGACAGCAACATGAAGGACCAGTGTCTTGACGATTTTGCAACTAGAAAGTCCGATGCCTCCATATGCTCGAAAATAAAGAATGTCATAATACGGGAGGGTTGCCAGAGCTATTTCATTAGCATGAAAAAAGATTCAAAACTTTGTTATGATATCTCAGGCATTGTTGAAAGAGGCTACTGCATATATTCAATAGCTAAAAAAACAGATAGCAAGGAGTTATGTAGTGAGATACCACTTAAGTCTACGAGGCAGCGGTGCATTTCGTTTTTTGCCATAAAGGAAAATGACATAGAATCATGCGTTTACATAGATAACTCCCGGATAAGAGATGACTGCCTTATCAAGATAAGCTGGTCGCTTGGAGACCCCAAGATTTGTGAGAAAGCAGACAACAGCAGTCGAGACATATGTTTGCTAACTTTAAGCAGGAAATTAGGCATTGACCCATGTGCAGGCATAGAAGATGAAGCAATTAAGGATAGGTGCATGGGCATCGACAAAAAAGAGGGCATCATAGGAGTCGATACCGACATAGTGGGATTGGTATTTGTGGGGATAATTTTCCTGGCATTAGTGGAATTATATGAACATTTCATAAGACATCGGGAGGAAAGAACAACCCATCAAAGACTGAGAATGCACAGAGAAGACAAGATAATACAGCATAAGAAGAAACACGCAGTAAAAAAGCGCAAAAGAAAAACTAAGTCTGCAAAAAAATAAAAATTGCTAGGACATTATTTGGTTTATGAACCAGTCCTTATCGAATGGTTTCAAGTCAGTATATTTTTGTCCCATCCCAACATAGAGTATGGGTTTTTTTGTGGAATGGATTATCGACATTGCGCATCCGCCCTTTGCATCAGCGTCTATCTTTGAAATAATCGCCGCATCAAACCCTACTGCTTCGTTGAATGACGTTGCCTGTTCGACTGCGTCGTTGCCTGCGAGTGCGTCACCGATGAACAACTTCAAATCAGGTTTGTTGACTCTAACAATCTTCTTCAGTTCCTCCATCAG
>JAHIYG010000039.1 GCA_018815265.1 Candidatus Altarchaeota archaeon
CTCAACTGCTGAATAAAATGGGTTGGATTTACCTTGAATCAGCAGGTAATCCAACGGCAGACAGGGATGCGAGATTAGCTATGGCAGTGGAAGCATTCCGTGCATCCATTACAGATGGCATAGATAACCGTCCAGTCCAGATAGACAGTCAATTAGGTTTGGGGATAACCCAGCAAAAACAAGGGAAACTAGATGAGGCAAGAGAGACCCTGGTTGACGTGGTAGCAAACATAAGCTCAAGCCCAGAACAGGTTAGGGCTGCAGTGCAAGCATTGGGGGCGCCAGAAAGGGAAAAACCAAAGGTGGACGCGGAAGAACACAAAGTGCCAGATGCGACTGAAAAAGCTAAAGAACACTTAAGAGATATATTCCAAAAGGCACAGACATTACGCGATGCAGGCACGAGAGCAAGAGACATCCCACTATATGAAAAGGCACTGGCAGGATACCGGACAATCATAAGTGGCAAAGAGTACTCACCTGACCAGAAAGCAAACGCAGCATATGAAATGGGAATGGCTTGCCTAGAAGCCCCACAACCTCAAACAACAACCGAAAAGGAGAGATTACTAGCCACAGCCGCTTCATCATTCCAATATGTACTAAGAGAACACCCAACAAGCGATTGGGCAGGTGCGTCCCATTTGGGATTAGGACTCACATACAAGGGCCAAAGAAACAGGACAGCCGCAAGAGAAGAACTAAGAAGAGGAATAGCAAGAGAAGCATTAGATGAAGAACCAGATTATGATTTAATAGGTAGAATGGCCGATGAACTGAGGAAAATACCAAGATAATCCAAAGGTTCAAATTAACATAAAACATATACCTTTTAGTGGACATAAAATCAGATAAGGACACAATCATATTGGTTATTCTAGCTCTTTGCATAAAGATAATTGCATTTTACTTGGCACTCTCGTGGTTGGGTGATGATGAATTTGACCACATATCACGAGGGGTTTTACTTGCCAAAGGCCTAACACCCTACAAAGATTTTTACGTATACAGTCCTGGGATGATGTTAATAGCAGCCATACCCCATTTATTCCTAGCCAAATCATACGTCCTGCTCAGGGCATTAACAGGAGCAGTAGACTTTTTCAACATAATCTTGCTCTATCTCTATGGTAAAAAAATATTCAACAGAGAAATAGGTTACATGGCAGCGTTGATGTACCTTTTCAATTATGTGACTCTGTGGAATTCAGCACTGTATATGGGTGAACCATATGGGGTATTTTTGATATTGGCCGGACTTTATGCTATAAGTTCAAAAAAATATTTTTTTGCATCAATATTTTTTTCAGCCACAACATTCATAAAACCGCATTACACACTTTTTTGGATTCCAGTGGTAGTATACCTTACATATACTAAAATGCACACCAGGAAGGTACTGATATACCCTGTCTTATTGACAGTAATTATAGTTTACCTACTGAGCATATATTTTGATGATTCCGTAAGCTCGATGTGGATATACTATTTTATAAAACATAGTAGCAGTCAAACGGTATTCAGTATAAACAATATAATGGTTAATTCTCTCATTCTTCTGATATACCTAGTAGTATTTGAAACAAGCATCCTTTTAGTAGCACAGATGAATGCTAGAAAGTTGAGAGGCATGCGGATTAATGAGATACACATATATGCAGCAAGCAGTATTTTTTTCATATTTTTCCCCAGTTTATTCCCTCACCATCTCCAGTTAACAATGCCAGCAGTTTACTTAGTTGTTGCTCAGATAGTCAGCACTCAATGGAAAAAAATGATGGAAAATGTTATTTTAATGATTTTATTTGCTTTGATTGTATCCCTACCAGCACACATCATATTAAATGGTTACCCTCCCGCACCTTACAAAAAAGAGAATGTTTATTTAGTTGTTAATTATATCAAAAACTTATCAAATGACGAGAGGATATTATCTGATTTTGGTTTTTACAGCTATTTTTCTGAAGTTGATGACGTTTTGAACACTGGATTTCACCTGGGTGAACACAATCAATTCAACCATGAATTTGTAGAATACACATTAGATAAGACCAAACCCAGATTAATAATAATCAGTGTGAAACACGCTTACCCTACTGAG
>JAHIYG010000040.1 GCA_018815265.1 Candidatus Altarchaeota archaeon
GTCGGTGCACAGATGGGGCGTCAGAGATGACGTAGCCCATGTGTCTAAGATGTCTTTTTCTGGTGTGAATTTCTGGTGTCCGCACTTAGGGCAGGAGGTGACAGGAGGTGCGTCAACCAATGGGTCAACTGGGAGGTCCTCCTCTCTGGCTAGTATTATTTCATCGCATTTCCCGCAGTACCAAACCGGGAAGGGGACTCCGAAGTATCTTTGGCGGGAAATCAGCCAATCCCACTGCAGACCATTGACCCAGTGGTCGAATCTGTGGCGCATGTATTCAGGGTACCAATTGAGCTGCTTGCCCCACTCAATCATTTCATCCTTTAAGTCAAGGTATTTGATGAACCACTGCTTGCTTTTGAGATACTCTATCTCGTACCCGCATCGTTCGTGGACGTTGACGTTGTGTTTGATAGGTTTCTGACTCAGCAAAAGACCAGCTTCTTTGAGGTCTTTGGTGATTTCCTTTCTCGCCTCGACAATCTTCAAACCCTCGTATTTTCCTGCGAGATCTGTCATTTTACCGTTTGGCGTTATGGCCTCCTTTATTGGCAGGTTGTGGGCTTTCTGCCATTCCATGTCGGTTTGGTCTCCGAAGGTGCAGCACATTACGACGCCAGTCCCTTTTTCAGGGTCGGCGCGCTCATCAGGCAAAAGAGGAACTTCGAAGTTAAACAACGGAACCTTCGCCTTTTTGCCGGCGTATCCAATGTAGCGCTCATCTTGGGGGTGATAGAAGACTGCAACACACGCTGGAAGCAGTTCAGGCCGGGTCGTCGCAATCACCAAGTCTTTTCCGTCTACTTTGAATACTATGTCGTTGAAGTATGAATCCAATTCCTTGTCCTGGCATTCCACCTGTGATATGCCAGTCTGACACTCTGGACACCACATTGTGGGAGCGTCTTTGCGGTATTCCCTGCCAGCCCCATACAGGTCGATGAAGGATTTCTGACTGATTTTCTGGCAGTGAGTATTGATTGTGGTATAGAATATCCTCCAGTCACAGCTCATCCCGATTCGCTTCCAGTCTGAGATGTATTTTGGCCTGAGTTCCTCCTCAAGCGTTTTGAGGCAGAGTTTGACGAACTCCTGCCGGTCCATGTCGCGGGCCCTGACTTTCTTCTCCTTCTCCACTAGACGCTCTGTGGGTATGCCGTTGTCGTCTGTGCCGAACGGATAGAATACGTTGAATCCGCGCATCCTCTTGTAGCGGACTATGAAATCCTGCTGGCTATAGCTGAATGCATGCCCCAAATGCATCTTCCCAGAAACAGTAGGCGGCGGCGTGTCTATAGAGTAGACTTCAGCCGCTGAGTCAGGGTCGAACTGGTATACTCCCTCATCCTCCCAAAACTTCTGCCACCTCGGCTCAGCCTCAGCCGAAACATAATCTTTGCGCTCAGACATTAGAAAAAACAATAAGAAAACAAGGATTAAAAACAGAAACTCACACGAAGTATGCCTTCATGATGTATTGAGATACCATCCGGTGGGTGTTGAAGAAGCTACCATTCAAGGCGATGTTTTGAGTCATCATCTCAAGCCACCATTCTGGGTCTTCATAGTATGTGGGTATGATTTTCTCCTTTAGTTTGGTGTACAAATCCTCTATATCCTTTGACTGGTCCGTCTCCTGTTCCACATCCTTAGGCCTGGGGCCTATGCTCCAGCCGGTGTATCCTTCCATGTGGCCTTCAAGCCACCAGCCGTCCAAGACGCTGAAGTTCAAGACGCCGTTCACAGCAGCCTTCATCCCAGAAGTCCCAGACGCCTCCATCGGCCTAAGAGGAGTGTTCAACCAAAGGTCACAGCCAGTCACCATCAACTTGGCAGCGTACATGTCATAATTCCTGAGATACACAATCTTCAAATCATCCTTCAACTCCCGGATGTGGTTAAATATTTTCTTGATGAATTCCTTCCCCTGACCATCGCTTGGATGGGCTTTTCCACCATATATTATCTGCAAGTCACCCGCCTCCTTGACAATACTCCTGAGCCTTTCCATATCTGAAAATAATAAATCAGCACGCTTGTAAGCTGTCGCCCTCCTCGCAAAACCCATAGTTAAAGTGTCATAACCCATATCAACATGATAGTGTTCATTGATGAAATCTATGAGTTTTTCCTTAGCCTCCCTATGGGCATTGGAAATTTCGTCACGTGGAATGTTCAACGCA
>JAHIYG010000041.1 GCA_018815265.1 Candidatus Altarchaeota archaeon
CGCTTGATTTCATGGTAGTACGCGAATATGTCATGTTCTAATTTTTTCTCTGACTTAGCCTTCTGGTCGCCCAATATATCATTTGCTGAACGGGTGAATCCAGTGTAGAATAGCATCAAATTTTTCTCAAGTTTTTGTAGGATTTCATGCGTTATGTTTATGGGCGTTATTGTAACCCTGCCTTTGGTGTTTATGTGAAGGTGGTTTAGGCTCCCGAATGCGGACGCATACTGGTCCTGTTTCCCGCAGTGCTCTTTTAGGATATCCATCAGAATGTGTGAAGAATCCTCTGCAAGCTTGTATTTCGAGACTATATCTCCCTTGTAGTAGTAGAGAGCATTCAATAATCCAACCATGAAAGACGATGATGACCCAAGGCCTGTGCCAGATGGTATCTCCATAGTGGAATGGATTTCTATCGGCGTGTCAATACCTGATAATCTGATTCCTTCGCGTAATAGAGGGTGTTTTATGTCGTCGACCTTGTCGACTATCTCGGTCTTTGAGTAGTTCAATTTTATCTCATGAAACCGTGGGCTGATTGTGATGTATACATACTTGTTTATTGCGGCTGTAATGAGTGAGCCCTCATGCTTTTCAGAGTAAAAAGGCAAATCTGTACCGCCACCACCCAAAGATATCCGCAGTGGCGTCCTAGAAACTATCATCTCAAAATTATAGGATTTATACTATAATTATATGTTCAACTGCGGTTTTCAGGTCTTTGAAGGTATAATCTGCGTTTCCTGCAGATTCTAGTTTACCAGATATGAGTATTGTCTTTAATCCTGTGGTTTTCCCGGCTGTTATGTCTGTTTCCGAGTCCCCAACTATCCAGGAGTTTTCAACGTCTATGCTGTAGTCTGTGATTGCCTGAAGTATGAGTCCGGGTTTGGGTTTTCTGCAGTCGCAGTCAATCTTCAGCTCCGGAACTTCGCCTTTGAAACCTTTTTCAGGATGGTGGGGACAGACATATATTGCGTCTATTTTGGCTCCTTCCTTAGCAAGTTCATTTTTCATCTTCTGGTGTATGGCGTCCATGTCTTCGAATGTGCAGAATCCTTTGGCGATTACTGGCTGGTTTGTGATGATAACAACCAAATAGTTGCTTTCATTTAGTTTCTTTATGGCTTCTGAAACTCCATGCAAGAGATGAAATTGACTAGGTTCCACTATGTCTTTGAGGTTCTCATTTATGACCCCATCCCTGTCTAGAAAAACCGCCTTTTTCATAGTATCTCCTTTTTGCCTTTGACTTCCTTGAGGAATGCCTCATATTTTTCCACACGCCCAATCTCCCTGAAATACTCTTCAGTGGGATACCCAAAGAATCCAAAGTCTTCCTCTAATAACTTTGGAAACAAATCCTTTGTGAAGTCATATTTCGTATTCTCAGGTATCCTATCCAACACTTCCCTCCCCAGGACGTAGATACCAGAGTTGATGTATTTTTTCTCGCATGAATACTTTTCCATCTCATCCATCGTTGGCTTTTCCTTGAATGCCTTAATCCTGTTCTTTTCATCCAGTACCACTAGGCTTGAGCTTTTGTATCCCGGGGGTAGTGGTCTGACGACAACCGTTGCTTCAGATTTTTTATCTTTGTGATATGCTATGAGTTTGTGGAAATCCATACTAGTCAGGTTGTCTCCGTAATGCACTATGAAATCATCATCTAGTAGGTTTTCAGCCAGTTTTACACTGCCTGCAGTACCCAAGAGCGCACCGGTTTCTTGGACATATTCTATACATAGCCCAAAATCTCTTCCAACCCCAAAATGCTTCTTGACTTTGTCTGCCAGATGCGCGACACAGAATACAATGTCTTTGAAACCATGTTCTCTGAAAAACTCCAGTTGATGCTCAATCAAAGGCTTCCCGTTAACGTCTATCAGGCACTTTGGAATCTCCTCTGTGATGGGCCTCATCCTAGTCGCCAAACCTCCTGCGACAATTACAAGTTTCATTATACAGTTTATGAATCCTATTTCAAAAATATCTAAATAAATACTGCCTTCAGGGGTTTAAATCGTAATACAGTAACTTTAATATTCTTAAAACCCCAGTAATCGTAGAATAAATGTTGTCATTCTCTGTATGAGGCATAGTATTCCTTCAGTATGGGTTCTTCTGGGAATATGGGGCAAAGTGGTTGCCGCACACATTCTGTTCGTATCGTCCGTGATAGTCTTCTTGTGTGAGAGGAGCATGCTGAATATTAGGGTTTTGGCAGTGTTGTTTGTACTGCATATTTTTTAGGTGGGTTTTTTTGACCAACACCTAGTTTATATGAAAAAACCGCCATAAGGTTATATTGGGGGTTTTGGATGAGGTATTTGGTTGCTGGGGGTGCGGGTTTTATAGGCAGCAACTTTATAAGATGCCTGCTAGACTCAGACGTCGAGATACTTAATTTCGACAAGTTGACCTATGCAGGAAATCTCCTAAATCTCGCAGACATAGAAAAAAACAAAAACTATACATTTGTAAAGGGAGACATATGCGACAGAAAAACACTGAAGAAAGTATTTAACAAATTCAAACCAGATGTCGTGGTAAATTTCGCTGCTGAAAGCCATGTAGACAGAAGCATCTTGGACGCAGACGAATTCATCAAAACCAATATTGCCGGAACACACAATCTCCTGAAGCTCTCGCTCGAATACGGGATAGATAAATTTGTTCAGGTCTCAACAGACGAAGTATACGGCTCCCTTGGAAAAAAAGGATTTTTCACCGAAGACACACCACTGAATCCTCGAAACCCCTATTCAGCATCCAAGGCATCCGCTGACGTGCTTGTCAAATCATATTCTGTGACGCACGGACTGCCAGTTGTGATTGGACGCTGCGGAAACAACTACGGACCATACCAGTTCCCTGAAAAACTCATTCCACTGACAATACTTCACTGTATGAAAGAGGGAAAAATACCAGTATACGGAGATGGACTAAACATAAGGGACTGGATACACGTCTTAGACCACTGTAGGGCATTAGATGCAATAATTCAAAAAGGAAAAACTGGGGAGGTCTATAACATAGGCGCAAAACAGGAGATGAAGAATATAGACGTGGTCAAATCGATAATATCCGAAGTTGCAAAAAAGGTTCCTGAGAAAAAAATAAGTGAGAGGCAGATATGCTTTGTCGAGGACAGGAAAGGGCATGACAGGAGATATGCTACAGACCCGTCTAAAATCATTAAAACACTAAAATGGAAACCCAAGATATCGTTTAAGGAAGGCCTATGTGAGACTGTAGATTGGTATCTGGAAAATCCAAGTTGGGTTAAATCGGTATTTAACAAAAGCTATATGAGATATTACAAGGCAAACTATTCGAAAAGGAAGGTGATTGCGTGAAGGGAGTTATTCTGGCAGGTGGTCTCGGCACTAGGCTTTATCCATTGACTAAGGTCACAAACAAGCATCTCTTGCCTGTGGGAAAGGAGCCTATGATTTACAACCCAATCAAACAACTAACTTCAGCTGGAGTAACCGACATACTGGTTGTAACAAGCAAGGAGCACATGGGAGACATCGTAAGGCTTTTAGGCAGTGGAGAAGACTTAGGGTGTAAGTTCACATTCAAGGTCCAGGAAAGACCATTAGGCATCGCAAACGCACTCTCACTGGCTGAAGGATTCGCAAAAAAAGAGAAAATCATCGTCATATTGGGAGACAACATAATGACGCACAACATCAGAGGATATGTCGACGCATTCTCCAAACAGGAAAAAGGTGCGAAACTTTTCCTGAAAAAAGTAGGGGACCCTGAGAGATATGGTGTTGCAGCGTTGGATGAGAAGAATATGATAGTAAGTATGGAGGAGAAACCAAGCAACCCTAAAAGCGACTACGCAATAATCGGATTATACATGTATGATGAAAAAGTTTTTGACCTGATTAAAAAAATTGAACCATCACATAGGGGACAATACGAAATAACCTCAGTCAACAACATATACCTGGAAAATGGCGAGTTAACGTATGAGGTTATAGAAGGAGAGTGGACTGACGCCGGCACCTTCGAGTCGCTTATTCAGGCCAACCAGATGCTTTTGAAGATAGACAACAAATTGGTCGAGGGAAGTGGCAAGTGAAAATACCCTTCAACAGAATCTACACGACCGGAAACGAGATAAAATACATAAGACATGTGATAGAAGACCTGGCAAAAACATCAGGTGATGGATTCTACACAAGAAAGGTTAATTCCTTCTTAGAAGATAAATTCAAGACAGAGAAGGCTTTGATGACGACATCCTGCACCCACTCAATTGAAATGGCATGCAGACTAATTGGCCTAAAACCCGGCGACGAGGTTATTTTGCCATCATACACCTTCCCCTCAACAGCAAACCCCGCAGTATTATGCGGCGCAAAGCCAGTTTTTGCAGAAATCAAAAGAGAAACTCTGAACATAGACCCAGAGGATGTCAGAAAAAGAATCACTAAGAAGA
>JAHIYG010000042.1 GCA_018815265.1 Candidatus Altarchaeota archaeon
ACTGAAATCTTCGCTACTCCATCTGTGTCGACGATGAAATCGTTACCACCCAATATTGTGACTCCCCACAGGCCGAAGCTTCCCGGCTCTATCTTTCCCCCGTAGGAGAACAGTCCCCACTGCCACATCATCACCATTGCAACGATTATTATTATGAACACCCACCCATAGGTCATCAGAAACTCGACAGAACTCTGGGCTCTACGCATCACTCATCCTCCCCAGTACATATTCCTTCTGTTCTTTGAAAATCTCCTCATTTGGGTTGTTTTTTTCGGCTTTTTTCGCAGCCTCCAATGATTCAGGCAGCAGTTCAAGTATTACTAGGATTCTGGATTTGCCGTACCAGCCCCATCCACTTTTGTCACCTGTTTGGATGGCATGTTCAAATGAGTCGAAAGCCTTTTTGAACATGTTCGTCTCGTATTCTGCAAGTCCCTTGTCAACCCAGAAACTGCTGTTTTTAGGGTTAATCTGGCATGCTTTCTCGAAATATTCTACTGCCTCCTTGAATTTGCCCTGCTCAAAGAACATCTCACCCATCCTGTAGTTCGCCCATGGAGAACGTGGGTTTAACTTCAGTGCCTTTTTGAATGATTCCTCTGCGTCAGCATATCTTTTTAGGCTAGTCTGCGCCAGACCCTTCAAAACATACACCATGGGGTCTCCCTCGACTTTTGACTCTTCCCTCTCTATCCTGGCAAGAATTGCAGTAGGGTCTGCAGTGAGTTTGCTCATCGCATGAATTGTACCAATCAAGTCATCGGCATCGTCGCCCATGTTAATCAATTATGAAATTACTTTATACTCCTTAAAGAATCAACTGCTAGATACGCTATTTCAGTCATCTGTTTGATATTGAACCTCCCGGTGTTCAGCACGAGGTCATAGCAGGAAAGGTCTTCCAAGTCTATGTCGTAGTAGTCTACATACCTCTTTCGTTCGCTCACGTCGCGTTTGAGGATTGCAGCTTCTGCTTCATCCAATGTCTTGTATTTTTCCCCCCGACCTAACGCCCGCTCACCCCTTATCTTCGATGGGGCTACGAGCCAGATGCTGACCTCAGGATTCAGGAAGAACCTCGAGAGTCTGCCGTCAACTATGCAGTCGCCTTTTGCGAGAGACTTTTGTTTCTCATCGATGTTTTTGTCTATTTCAGGGTGTGTTTCAGCGTATATTGAAAAGTCTAGGAGGGACATGCCTTTCTCCTCAGCCATCTCCCTCATCAGCTTGCCAGCGGATAGGTGCTTGAAGGATAGTCTATCAGCAAGCGATTTGGCGAGCGTGGATTTCCCCGATGCTGCCTGTCCGCCGACTGTAACAATCATTTTGCTGCCTTTTTGACTTTTGGTTTTTTCTTTTCTTCGCCTTTCGGCTTCTTCACAGGGTTTGCTGTTATTGTCTTCTTCAAAACCTCACCTGCTGTAGCCTTTTCAAACCATCCTCGCGGGAGGTATTTTTCCAAAATCAAATTCCTCGGCAAGTTCAAGTCTTTCAATTCCTTTGAGCCGTATTTTGCCTCAGTCCTGACGACATACCTTATGAGTTGGTCGAGTTCCTGCGGGTTAAGTACTCCCGCATATGGTCTTTTAGGTATTTTTCCGCTTTTGACTGTGTTTCTCATTTTTGTAGCGGTCCCGGAGACGACGCCCGAGAGCGGCTTCCCGTATATCGCCGACTTTTTCTTTTTTGCCTTGCCTAACCTGAAATGCGTCACGTTTTTTCCGCCTGGCGTTTTGACTTTAATCTTCTTTTTAGACCTTGTTCTCTTGCTTGGCTGCACCATTTTTTGTTTCCTCTCATGTATTTTTGAAAATCTTGTTGAATACTATAGATGAAATAAACGAAAAGACTATATAAAACCCAAGCCACCCTAGTTGGTAGCCAAAAATGTCTGCCACCATCCACGAGTCCATGTTTTCATACTCTATTGTGTATGTGGCTTTCCCCCCGTCGACTATTGAGCTCTCGTTATATACTCTTAAAAGCGAGTCTTTTGGCGGCATATCTGATTTGAAGTCTTTCATGTATGATGTGCCGTTGTATGTTGTGTATCTTATCCTCATGTCTGTAGGGGAAAAGTCTATTGACCCCTCTGCAGTGAATGTCACATTCAAAACACCTTTTACTCCCGCATCAATCCGCGGGATACTCCAGATGAAATTGTCTTCTTCTTTTTCATATGTGCCGTTTGGGCTGAAATAAACCGACTTCACAGCAACATCTTGAGGTATCGTATAATCTACGACGACATCGTTTAATGCTCCTATGCTGCCGTATGTTCCCTGCATAAAGCTGAAAATCAGAAGAATCGGTATCATTGTGAACATCATGGGTTTGAAACTGTGTTTCATCTGTTCCATTGACACCTCCATAAGGTCGTTTTGGTGTTTTTGGAAGGTTTTCATGTCGCCTGCTTTTCTTGCCTTATCTGCCTTTTCCTTATGCTCCTTTAATTTTTCCTTTTGTTCTGCCATCTTCACCTTGTCTAGTGTGAAATGCCTGACTACAGATGACAGAAGCGTTATCCCAACGCTTATCACAGCTATCTCAAAACCAGCAGGTGTTACGTAAATCACTTAAGAACCTCCAAAAGCGTCTCAGCCGCCTGCGGAAGCGTTCCCTCTGGCTTCCATATTACCTTGATTGGTGTGCCTGTGAAGACTGAATAAGCCATTGCGATGCTTCGGTTCACGCTTTGATGGCGTTCAATCCCCTCCAAGTTATCCACTTCCCTTCTTCTGAAGTCATCTCCGATATCTTTTTTCCTGAATTTGTTCACATCTTCGGGCCTTGACTCCAAAACCACTATAACATCAGGTTTCAACTCCCTCAAAACCCATTCGGGCATCCCTGGAATATAACCTTTAGGGGTCTCAATCGATGCGTGGGTGTCTAATATGATGTTTTTGTCGTCTGCCATCGTCCTAATCTCAACGGCTGCACCCTTTTGTATCTCCCGCTGCTTTTCAATTGGAAGGCTTCTCATCTCGTCTCTGTGCTCTACCAAACCCATGCTTTTAGCAGACTTCAACATCATATCGCCGAAGTTCAAAAACTCATAGTCTAGTTTAATGTCTTTTTTTTCTGCCTTTTCAAATGCCTTCTTAACAACAGTGGATTTCCCAACGCCTGGAACACCAGTCATAACAACCAACATTTTGTCAACACCTATCTAGTAAATTTTAAAACCCAAAGACATAGGAAAAAACAGAATAAATACCCACAACACCCAAAAAACAAAAAAATATTGAACAATGTACACATCCTTTTTTTGAAAATGGATAATTTGGCCTTGATAAGCCGTATATCTCGGGAGGTCGGGCTTTATTAATACATGTTTCCGGAATAATTAACGATAAAAATAATAAACTAAAATGGCTACAACCGCTAAACCAGTATCTTCGGGACAGGCATTAACTCCAGAGCAGCAGAGGCAACAGGAACTTGCAGAAATAAGTAAACTACTTCGAGATAAAAAGAATGCAGATGCATTGAATAGGGTCTCGCTACTTTTAGATAATGCTTATGGTCCGTCCGGCTCTGATGGTAAACGTGCGATAAAGGAGGGTGTTCCAGAAAGGCAGGTTCATGATGCATGGCGTATGGCTGGTGAGGCCTACGTTGGCCTTGGTGGGAAGGCCAACTTGATGAATGCTTGGAGATGCCATAAGGCTGCTGGAGATAATACCTCTGCTGATAAGCTTATGGGTGCCCTAAGTTTGAATCCTGAAACAGTGCCTTATGCTGACATGCTTGATGTGCTTCCCGTAATCTCTGGTAGACCTCTTGTAAGTGATACTTCTGAGGCTGCTGCAATAGATTTGAAGGAATATAGCACTGCCGTCAGAGAGGATGTGCGTCAAGAACGGATGAGAGAAAAAGGGATTACTCCTGAGAAGGTGGCTGGGGTTGCGGCAAAGAGGGCTGATGTTGCACGAACGAGAGTTGATTCTTCAATTCTTGGAGCTCGTGAAACCTTAACAAGGTCTGTGGAAGGTGAGACTCCTGAACAGTACCATACGAGGATGATGGATGCAGTCCGACAGTATTCAGAACTTGTGGATGGAGTAGAATCTATGGATGCTGGTCAAAGACATACTTTAGCAAACGGTTTGAGTACTGCTGTTACGGAGGCTATGCCTGGTGCATCTGACCAGGAGAAACGTGAGTTAGTAATAAACTTCAGTCTGCTGGGAGAAAATACATTGCTGCATCTGGAGGTGGACTGAGTGCAGCTGATGGCCATCATATGGTTGCCGTAGGCTTTGGATTACAGGGTAACTATAAGGCTGCGTATAAATCAGATAGTCAATCGCGCAGAATGGTTGCTGATTCCTTAGAGTCAGATGACAGAGCTAGGAGACTTTATGGTGCTGCATCTTCGAATATGGCTTATTTCGCTCAAATGTATCATGCAGGGACTGGTGAAACTTTGGCAAGTGATCCTGTCATCGGGGATTTACATGCTGATGCTAAGAAATACCATCCAAAAAACGCGGTTGTCTGGCATAACAGTTCTGTTTTCATGGCAGAAAATCCATCCTCTGGGGTAGTAGTGACAAACGAGGATGGGGGTACTACAGGCAAACCTTTAAGGCATAATGAACGTAAGGCATTGCAAGATCAAGCCGAAGCAGTTAAATGCCTTATTGAAGGAAAGGTATATCATACTCAAAGAGAGTTTGCAACTATCACATCACGAGCTGATGACATTGAAGCAGGCTCGCAAATATCGTCTGAAGAGCTAAAGAAAGGTAGCCCGCCAATGGAGCCGGTAGTTCTTTCAGTACCTAATAGATCATCTGGTGAGAGGACTGCTGCTCCCAAGACTGATGGTGCTGCTGCTCCCAAGACTGATGAGGCTGGTGCTGCTCCCAAGACTGATGGTGTTGCTGCTCCCAAGACTGATGGTGTTGCTGCTCCCAAGACTGATGGTGCTGCTGCTCCCAAGACTGATGGTGCTGCTGCTCCCAAGACTGATGGTGCTGCTGCTCCAAAAACTGATGG
>JAHIYG010000005.1 GCA_018815265.1 Candidatus Altarchaeota archaeon
CAATCTCTTTTTCATCTTGAAGCATAAACTTGGTGTGCAACTTTGATTTTAAAAAAGGAATATAAGTCTATATGGATACCATCTCTTAAAGAACATTTATCGTTACCAACAATAATGGGGATATCATCATTTGATATATTATATAACTTTGCTCTACTATGTATATAGGATAAATCAAAGTTACAGTCTGGAAAACACGCATGAAGTTCATTAAGTAGTCTGGGAAGACTTGAGCTTATGTCAATACCATAGCCACCACAGTCATCTGAGACCAAAAGGATGGAGTTGTGGGGGTGCACCAGTTGGTTGATGTCATTAATGATTTGTTCATGAGTCCTTGATTTGACTGGCCCCCGTGCAAGCTTTATCCTACAATAACTGCAGTTCCATGTACAACCACTGTTTATTTCAACACATTGAGTTTTTTTCAGGTTAATAGCGTAGAAATAAGATAGAAAAATCTGAGACCTAAAAAAGACAAATCCGAAGAATTTGACTAAAGGAATGAGAAAGTGCATCAATAAAGAGTACTCTCCAGCCTTCAGTAACCGGTTATATTCATTATTAATAAAATGGCCTTTATCATCTTCAAATTCGACTTTGTTATTAAACAAAGTATCGAGTTGACAATAATCTGTGATTACATCGACCCTTGAACCGAAGGAGTTCATCAATTGCTTATTTATCTTGTTGAGGCATCCAATAGAGATTATTTTGGCATTGCCGTTCTCAATAAATCCTTTGATAATGTTTACGCATCTTTTTTCTGCTAATTCATGGAAGCCACAAGTGTTGATTATTATATAATTTGCTACTACTGGGGCATCAACGATAGTATGGCCGTTTTCTTTCAAGTAAGTGCATATCCTACTCAAGGCTATGTGATTTTGTTTACATCCAATCTGTGCACTAACAGGGTATATCTTGTATGGGCCCTTCATGATACCACAATTAATCTAAAGACATGTTTATAACTTCCTTATCCTAATGGTTTCACCTAGGTGGTTTCATGAGTGATTTTGTCTTGGAGGTTCGTGTCGAGTTGAAGAAGGGGGCATTGGATGCTGAAGGTGAGACCGTCGCAAAGAGCCTGAACCTTTTGGGCTACAAGGTGAAAAAGGTAGACACATTAAAGGTATACAGGATAACTGTCGACGCGAAAGACGAGGAAAGCGCTGTCAAAACCGTCTCTGAAGCAAGCAAACGCCTGCTAGCTAACCCGGTCATACAGGACTTTGAAGTAACGGTGGTTTAGAGTGTATAACAAGTTAGCAGATAACGTCTACGAGGTAGAGATGCTCAAAGCCTCAGACGATGAGTTGTCTCAGCTCAGCAAGGATAGGAGCCTTGGTCTGTCGATTGATGAGATGAAATCAATCAGGGACTACTTCAAAAAAGAGGGTAGAAACCCTGTTGACGTCGAGTTGGAGGCTTTCGCGCAAAGCTGGAGCGAACACTGCTGCTACAAGTCAAGCAAAAACATTTTAAAAGACACAATATTCGCGATAAAAAGCCCTGATGTCATCTGCGCAATATCAGAGGATGCTGCAGTCGTAGACTTCGAAGGAGAATACGCGTATGTGGTGAAGATTGAGTCCCACAACCACCCTTCAGCCCTTGACCCATACGGCGGAGCCGCAACTGGGGTAGGGGGCGTTTTAAGAGATATTGTGTGTATGGGGGCGCAACCCATTGCATTGGTTGACCAGTTATTTTTCGGCCCGCTTAATCTGCCTGAAAAGGAGCTGCCTAAGGGAGTCAAACACCCGCGCTACCTATTCAATGGAGTGGTTTCTGGGATTGCAGACTACGGAAACAGGGTGGGCATCCCGACTGTCGCAGGGCAGGTCTCATTTGACAAAAGCTACATTGGAAACTGCCTAGTCAACGCAGGGTGCATTGGGATGGTGAAAAAGGACAAAGTCGTGCACTCAAGAGTCGGAGGCCCCGGCGACATGTATATATTGGCTGGCGGCAAAACAGGAAGGGACGGAATACACGGCGTCACATTCGCAAGCCAGGAACTGCACGATAAATCAGAGGACAAAGACAGGGCGGCAGTGCAGCTTGGATATGCCATAATGAAGGAGCCATTGATGCATGCATGCCTTGAAGCAAACGAAAAGGGACTGCTGACTGGATTGAAAGATTTCGGCGGCGGAGGATTGTCGTGCGTCTCATCTGAGATGGCTCATGCCGCAGGATGCGGCGCAACCATATACTTGGACAAGATACCACTTAAGGAACCGGACGTCTCCCCATGGGAGATATGGGTCAGCGAGTCGCAGGAGAGGATGATGCTCTCAGTCAAAAAGGAAGATGTCGACAAAGTCCTGGAAATATTTTCATTCTGGGATGTCTTAGCAACAGTAGTGGGAGAAGTAGACGACAGCCTAAGGATAAAGGCTACATACAAGGGCGTGAAAGTCTTGGATCTGGATTTGGAGATGATAATAGCAGGCGTCTGCTACAACAGGGAGAAAAAAATAATTGAGAAAAAAGACACAAAAACCGAATTCAAGATGCCTGAACTCACAGAAACATGCAAGAAAATGCTGGCTTTAGAAAATATAGCAAGCAAGGAAGGTGTTGTGAGAAGATACGACCATGAAGTCAGGGCTGCGACAGTCATTAAGCCGATGCAGGGGAAGGTCAACACACAAACACACGGGGACGCCACAGTGCTTAAACCGTTGGATAAATCATACAGGGGATTGGCTGTATCATGCGACGTGAATCCGACACTCTGCAGGGAGTCACCATACTGGGGCGCTGCATCAGCTGTCGATGAGGCAATACGAAATCTCGCAGCAATCAACGCAAAAGCGCATTCGATAGTTGACTGCCTAAACTTCGCAAACCCGGAAAAGCCAGAGAGACTCGGCGACTTCAAGCAGGCTGTCGAAGGAATGCATTTTGTCGCAAAGGCTGGTGGGATACCGTTTGTTTCTGGAAATGTGAGCCTTTACAACGAATCAAATCTGGGCCCTATTGCGCCGACGCCGACGCTCATGACCTTGGGCATTGCCAAGGACGTGAGGAAATGCGTGACATCAGACTTCAAGGTTGGGGGAAACACAATATATTTGATAGGTGAGACAAAGGAGGAACTGCGAGGCAGCCAGTACCAGGTGCTTTCCAGATTCGATGGAGGCATAATACCCAAGGTTAACCCGGAAAAGACATTGGAGGACGCCGCAAAACTCATGTCTGCAATGGATGAGGGACTGGTTAGTGCATGCCATGACCTCTCAGAGGGGGGAGTATATGTCGCATTGGCTGAAATGTGCTTCGGAGGAGATTTAGGTGCGGAAGTTGACTTGGCAGAGCTGGGCAGTCTTAGGACGGACGTTAAACTATTTTCTGAATCAAACGGCCGCTGGCTCGTGGAAGTCAAAAAAGGAATGGATGAAAAATTCAATTCCATAGTCAACGCGCGAAAGATAGGAAAGGTCATGGAAAATGGGAAAATCAAAATCACAGACAACAGCGAAAAAATTGAATTAGATGTCGCCGAACTCAAGGACATGTGGGATGGCGGGGTAGTCAGGGAGGTGCCGAAGTGAAGGCGTGCATTCTTTTGATTGAGGGGACAAACTGCGAAGACGACGCCCTGGCTGCGTTCAAGAAGGTCGGCTTCGACGCTGAGAAAGTACATCTGAAACAGCTGACTAAGGACTGTGTAAAGGAAAGACACAGAACACTCAGCGACTACGACATACTGTTTCTGCCAGGTGGGTGGAGTGCAGGAGACTACATACGGGCTGGGGCAATATTTGCAGCACGTATGAAAAGCAGGCTTGGAGGAGAACTTTCAGAGTATGTCGACGATGGGAAGCTTGTGATGGGGGTCTGCAACGGATTCCAGATACTTGTTGAAGCTGGATTGCTTCCTGGCTTTGACGGGATAAGCGAATACCCTGAGGCGGTGTTGGCTATAAACGCAAACGGTAGATTCCAGTGTCGGCCGACCTACATCAGACACGACAACCTATGCCAGCTGACGAAATCCATGTCTCTTGGAAATGTTATGCAGGTTCCTGTGGCACATGCGGAAGGCAGACTGAACTTCGGAGACGCAAATGATGAGGCTTTGGAGAAATTGGAAAAAAACAGGCAAGTGATTTTCAGGTACTGCATGCCAGACGGCAAAGACGCAGATGGAGTTTTCCCGTGGAATCCGAACGGCGCAGTAGATGACATTGCTGGAATAAGCAACCCACACGGCAACATACTAGGTATGATGCCCCATCCCGAGCGAGTTATTGAACCAACTCAACACGTCGACTGGACGAGAAAAAAATACAAAGAAGGGGATGGACTGCAGTTTTTCAAAAGTATACTGGAGCAGGTAAGGTGAAAATAGGAGTGTGCGGGATAGCATGTGAAGTCTGTCCCAAAATGGTTTCCAGAACATGCCCAAACCATGAGACTGGATGCATACCAAGGGAAAACAAATTCTGCAAAATATGCTCCTGCGCACACACTAAGGGAGTCAGATACTGTTTTGAATGCAGTGAATTCCCATGTGAAGCAACAAAGGAAGGGCCGATAAGCTTTGGATTCTGCCAGTACCTAACAGGAAAGGCGTAAACCATCTACTCTGGCATCTTTGATGAGTAGGTCAGGTTATGTATTTTTGTGTCGAATCCGCATTCTTCATAGCATTTGAAGGTGGCGTTTGAGTAGATTAACCCAAGTTTCAGGATAGCACTGAATTCATCCCCTTCTTTAGCCAAAAAAACTCCTTTTTTAGTCTGTAATATGCAAGGACCATCATCGCAGGATACATTAAGCACTTCAGGAGAATAACATTCCACATTGCAGGTTGGGCACTTCTGAAGGCACAGGTCATAGAAGAACACCTTGTGCGCTCCATTGAAGCTCACATGCGTTTCTGCACCAGAGAGTAGGTGCATAAATATGCGCTCTGGGGCTGTTGCGCCAAAAATGAAGAAGCCGCCAGACAAGACAGCCAATACACCAAGTAGCAGGTGTATGCCAAATACTAAAGCAATGATTTTTAGTCCGACCTTGTATTCCATCATCCTGTCTCGATTCTAGGAGCCAAAAAGTAGACTACACGCCCTTCGCCGATTGAATACTCGACCTTGAGGGGTGCGTCAGTGCGCAGATAAAGCGAAACAACAGACGGAATCTCAGCAGCCTTGATGATGTTGTTTAGGTACTCAAGCGAGAAGACCGCGCGCGAGGGTGAATCTACCTTCACACTCAAAAGCTTGTCCTTTGGAAAGTCGATTTCAACAGACCCCGTGTCTCCGTCGCTTTTAACACTCAAACTCTCCTCAGCTTTCAAAGCAACATGGTTGCTTATCAATTCAGCATCCTTTAACGCCTCCTTTATGATGTTTGGCGAAATCTTTATCTCAGACGTGAACTCAATCTTCGGCTCCCTCGGAGGATTGCTTGTTGAGTCTATGATTGCTGTTGTAAACTCACGCCTCGTCTCCCCCCGAAAGACCATCTTCAACCTGTTATTGTCTATTGAAAAGTCTATCTTGTCCTCTGGCTTGCTCCTTTTCGTTATCTTGTTCAACTCTGAAAAGTCAACACCAACTGAAATAGGGTTTTGACAGGTAAACTTTTCAAACGCCGTCGACGGCAGGTGAAAGTCAACCAACGCAATCTGACTGGGGTCCATCGCCCGAAGCTTCATTCCAGAGCCGTCAATCTGAAAGGTACCCTCGTCAATTAACGCAGCAATAGCCTCTATGCTGCTTTTCCAGCTCTTCGTATCATTTACGGTCGCTTCAAACATACACTTACTATTACACAAAAGGGATTAAAAATGCAAGAAAGAATGTTATTAATCAATGTGGGCCAAATAATAGCTTAGTCTTAAATGCCAGTAAAAAAGACAATAAAAGGGAAAAAACCAAATATTTTCCTGCTGGTTATTCTATTTTTTGTGTTGCCATTATCTCTTTACATAACCGACGTAATCGTGGATGAATTTATAGTCGCTTCGCAAATGGGGTTTGGAGCAGTGACCATAATATTATTCTCTGCCAACATGAGAAAATCATATTTTTAAGCGTTTATTGCATAGGTTAACCTACTTGAGATGGCTTCTAAGAAGGTGCATGACGAGGGCACGACCCCTAAGGAGGATGTTCAAAAGAAGAATGCGACTGAATTAAAACATTGGAACAGTTTCACAACCACCGACGAAGTTGCAGTACCTAAAATACTCATTGACCAAGTCGTAGGCCAGGAAAAAGCTGTGGAAATAATCAAGAAGGCCGCAAAACAGAGAAGACACATACTTTTGATTGGTGAGCCTGGCACTGGGAAAAGCATGCTAGCTAATGCGATGGCAGAGCTTCTGCCAGCTGAGAGTCTTGTTGACATACTGTCTTTCTCAAACCCAGACGACGAAAACAACCCGAAAATTGGAACAGTCGCATCTGGGGAAGGCAGGAAAATCATAAAGGCTGAAAGGGAGAAGGAAGACCAGAAATCTGGGGGCGGAGGGCCAAACATCATGTTAATCCTCGGATTGTTCTTCATACTCCCGCTTCTGCTTTACGTCTCAGGTATTGTGACAGACGGGATAATAATCGCTGCAATGATGGCTTTTGGGATAGTATTCTTCCTCCTGTTCGGATTAAACATGAGGTTCATGATGGGAGGTGGAAAAACAAACATCCCCAGAGTAATAGTAGACAACGCCGAAAACAAGATTGCTCCATTCTTCGACGGAACAGGGGCACATGCGGGGGCACTGTTGGGTGATGTGAAGCACGACCCACTGCAGTCCGGCGGACTTGGCACCCCATCACATCTTAGAGTGGTTGCCGGCCTCATACACAAGGCAAACAAGGGAGTCCTCTTCATCGACGAAATAGGGACGCTCGGAAAATCCCAGATAGACTTATTGACTGCAATACAGGAAAAAAAGCTCCCCATAACAGGGAGAAGCGAAATGAGTTCCGGTGCAATGGTTATGACATCGCCTGCACCCTGCGACTTCATACTTGTAGCGTCAGGCAACATCCAGGTAATAGAGCAGATGCATCCAGCGCTTCGTTCCAGGATTAGGGGATACGGATATGAGATATTCATGCAAGAAACAATCGACGACAACGACATGAACAGGAAGAAAATGGTTCAATTCATCGCCCAAGAGGTTACAAAGGACGGTAAAATACCTCATTTCACAAAAGAGGCAGTAGATGAGATACTTCGAGAGGCAAGAAGAAGAGCTGGGAGGAAAAACAGGCTTACACTAAAGTTCAGGGAGCTTGGAGGCCTCATAAGGGCTGCTGGAGACATAGCAAACGAGAAAAAACACAAGTACGTCACAACAGAAGACGTCATAGAAGGCAAGAAAAGCGCAAGGACATTGGAACAGCAGATAGGTGACTACTACCTGGAGAGGAAAAAAGAGTATAATATATTAATTACTGAAGGCAGCAAGGTAGGTAGAGTAAACGGGTTGGCTGTAATGGGGGAGGGAGGTACAGTATTGCCTATAGTCGCTGAGGTCGCGCCGGCACACAGCCAAAAAAGCGGAATAATAATAGCAACCGGAAAACTCGGGGAAATCGCAAAAGAGGCAGTGACTAATGTATCGGCGCTTGTCAAGAAGATGAGTGGAAAACACGTCTCCAACCACGACATACACATACAATTCCTCCAAACGTATGAGGGAGTGGAGGGGGACTCCGCATCGGTTTCCGTTGCAGTAGCAGTCATATCAGCGCTGG
>JAHIYG010000043.1 GCA_018815265.1 Candidatus Altarchaeota archaeon
CCGATCTCATCACCATCCTTTAACTCAAACTCCACAACCTGCATCGTCGTCCCAGATACCTTATACTTCATCTTTACACACTCCTTTATGTATTCTCTACTGTCTTACTTGATCGAATACCCATTCCAGCAGTAGTTCTTGTTGCATGTTCTTTTGGTATTCATCAATAAAATATTGAACGTTTTTGTCGAGCCTCATCTGCGGGAGCACACCAAAGTCTGGTTCATACTGACTACCTATAATCCCACCAAAAAATTGCTGAATCATTGCCTTTGTAAGATGAAGCCTTCTAGCAGGACTTTCCATAATCCTCGACATTGCAATATCTGCGTTCGGTTCATTGCTTATTTTTTCCAGGATGTCTGGTTCAGCCATCTGCATCAGACTAACCGAGGCTTGTGGAAAGCGCCCTCTTCAGGCGGCTGGAACCTGCTCCTATTCCCCGGAGGTTTAGTCCCCATACACTAAAACATTTGAAGGATTAAATTAAATCTAACACCTGGTGTTTTTCAATACCTATCCCTTAGGTGGCTTAGGGTCAACACCTTTGTTTTTAATTAAATCATATGCTGCAGACAATGTGAAAACCAGCTGCAACACAATGAATATTGGGTCTTTCAAGAGTATACTGTATAGTTCCAGCAGTAAACCACCTATTATGTATAGGATGTTTTGTTTCTTCCGCTCTTTCGTCAGGACACCAACGGATACAACCAGTAAACCCGCAACACCTACCAATTTCTCCGGCGGAAACATATTATAGGATTGCATCCCAATCATTATATATGGTCTCCGATGACCTAGTTGAAGCTGCGACACTCTACGTGCTTGCGAGCAAAAGGATGGATAAGCACTTCGCTAGAAAGGCGGAAAACATAGAAAAGGTCATGTCGGTATTGTCAGAAGAGGAGGTAAGAAACTTAGGCGACTATGAGACTGCTAAAAAGGAGATACAGACTCTTTTGGACCTTGGTTTAAAGCAGAATGTTTCGGAGATGGCTGAGAAGTGGCGGGCCTCACGGCGGCTGCGAAGCTGATAGAAAATCAAGCACTTCAATGACTCCCTCGGTCGCAGGATATGAAGCGACATAAGTGATATTATCAACTAGTTCATCTGCATCAGACAGCTTCATTAGTGTTCGCCCGGATTCAGCAATTTTTTTCTCAAGTTCTGGCGAAATATTTGATGGTGCAAAACTTATGTCTGTGCCAAGGTGCAGTTGTATGTCATTCATGCTGTCGGCTATACCTATTGTCTTCAAATCTCCTGCGACGTGCTTTAGGCCTGTCAACTTGCTGAAGCCGTTAGGCACTACATCGACTGCAACGGACGAATACGTAACATAACAAATCCCTTTCAAACCTGCGTCAACCACCTTTCCACAGACGTCCCTGCTGCATTCCCCGGGTGAAAAACCGTATTTTGTGAATGCGGCAATGGATGTGAGTCTCCTGTCAAACTTATAAACCCACTCCCATCTCAAACCTTTTAGCTCATCCTCGAATTTCCTTATTTTATCGCAGATATCGCCTGATACAAGCACTTCCTCTGCTTCTCCGTCGCTTAGGACGCATCCTGTCTCCAAAATCAAGCTGTCGAAAATGGATAAAACATCATCTGGAATCTTTCTTTTGACAAACATCAAGTCGTTGCCTGTGGCGACATAAAAACTGCAAAATCCTTTTACTGCATTTAAAGCCGTTATTAGTTGGTTTTTCAGGTCTTCCCTGATGTATTCTTTGTCTTCCATTAGGGTGCCGTGTAAATCAATACCTACTGCATACTCCATCTCTTAACTCATGCCTTTTACGGTTTTTAAACCATATCTCCCTAATGGTTGTCCACTATGGCTTTACTTGATGTTGGGAGAGTATGTAGGAAAACGTCCGGGAAGGATGCTGGAACATTCTGCATCATTACTGGAAAGGACAAAGACAACTTCATAGTCGCAGGCGCTGACGACAAACCCCAGAAAATATCCTGGAAACACCTTGAGCCAACGCACATCGTTGCCTCAGGAAAAGACGCCGCAAAGGAACTGAAGAAACACAAACTAATCTAGTTTGAATCCCATTTTTTTGAAGGTGGACCACCAAATACTTGTGAAATCGGCGGAGGATACAGACCCCAAATATGGCTGCCCCCCAGAACAAAGACCAATACAAGAATACATACGCAAGGCAATAGTCAACGTAGACAAACCCTCTGGTCCATCATCGCATGAAGTATCTGCTAGGGTGAAGGACATATTCAAATTCGACAAAGTCGGACACTCCGGAACCCTCGACCCCAAGGTGACTGGCGTTTTGCCTGTCGCCATGGAAGAAGGCACCAAAATACTTCAGGCACTCCTGGTCGCAGGCAAACAATATGTGACCTTGATGAAACTACACGGGGACACTACAAACAGCCAAATCAAAAAGACACTCAGTTACTTTCAAACCGAAATATACCAGAAGCCGCCGCTGAAATCCGCAGTCAAAAGACAACTTCGAACCCGGCGAATCTACAACCTCCGGTATATGGAACGTGAAGGCGACTACGTCCTCTACACCGTCGACTGCGAAGCCGGTACGTACATCCGGAAACTCTGCCACGACATAGGATTGATACTTGGGGTTGGCGCCCACATGCAGGAACTACGCAGAACCAAGGCAGGACCCTACACTGAAGAGACACTCGTTACCCTCCATGACCTCCGTGACGCATTTGAAAACTACAAGGAATCCAAGGATGAGTCTGAACTGCGGAGACTGATTCAGCCGATGGAGTCTGCCGTCGTGCATCTGCCAAAAATATGGGTGAAGGACTCAGCCATCTCAGCACTATGCCACGGAGCATCGCTTGCGGCGCCGGGTGTCAGCAAACTGACAGACAACATACGAAAAGACGACCTAATAGCAATATTCTCCCTTAAAAACGAACTAGTCGCATTAGCTAAGGCGTTGCAGGACAGCCAAACAATACTAAAAGAGGAAAAAGGGGAAGTAGCCACATTGGAGAGAGTCACAATGCACACAGACACCTACCCGAAAGGCTGGAGCAAAAAAACAAACTGAATTTTTCTTTTTAAACCTAATCGATAATTATTGGATGCATGGTTCGTGGTCAGGGTAGTTTAGAGTATGTAATGAATTATTCCTGGGTTATTTTGTTGGTTTTGATTGTTGGCATTGTCTTGTCTGAATCTGGGGTTCTTAGTTCTGGCACCTCTGCAGGTACTTTTTCTGGTTTTGCAAAGGTTCGCCCCCAGCTTAGCGGCGTTTCCTTGGACAAAAACGGCAATTTCCAGGGTGTCTTCACAAATGGTTTAGGCCAACTTATCACAGTCACAACCGTTGGTATGAGTGTGAGCAATGGAGGAGAGTGCAGCAACTACGCAGTATCTCCCGCGTCCGTGCCTTCTGGAAGCAACTTCATAGTGACTGCAGACACCTGTCCAGTGGATAATCTGGGCGACCCATACACCCTAACA
>JAHIYG010000044.1 GCA_018815265.1 Candidatus Altarchaeota archaeon
GGAAGCCAGTAAAAGAGGTCGCGATCTATTATTACAAAAGCCACTGAGACAGAAAGAGGCACGCCAAAGTATGTGAAAATGCCAGTGCCTACCCACTCCCACAGACCCAATGCACCAGGCAGGAAAGGCATAAAACTCACAGTCACAAGTATAGCATATACTATAACAACGACTTCAGGGTCAATAGAGTAGCCCAAGAAAGCAAACGTCAAATAAACCCTCGCGAGGGTGAAAATCCAGACCAACGAAGATATTGCCAGACATGGAAATGTCGTGGAGGTGCTGGTTGCTGACAACTTGATGCTTTTGTGAAAGCTCGCAAATAACTCGTCAACCTTAGACTCTACAATCAATACGTGCCTGCGGATGCATTTTATCCTTGCAAAGATGTTGAGTGCACCCTTAAAAAGCCTAAGAGACGGCCCACGATTAAGCAGCAACCCAGTTGAAGCCACAAGAAGGGCAGCCAACAAAAAAGCTATTATACCCAAAAGCCATGCGAAACGAATGTCAAGGGAGTTCTTGAACACCAAAATCAAAGCCACAAACATCAACAAAATCGCAGGAATCAAACTCAGAAACAAATCTACCAAGACAGTAGCAAACGCCTTCTCTGCCTTCACCTTGTCTATCCTACTGATTATAAGCGCCCTGACGGGCTCCCCACCAGCGTAGGTGACTGGAGTCAGGTTGTTAACCATGAAACCTATAAACGATGTACGGACTACATTCCACAAAGACGCCCCATAACGGCGTATTATCACATACCACCTCATAGACATCAGGAAAAAAACAAGAAACTGCAAACCCAAAAGAATCAAGATGGAATTTAAGCTAAGCCGTGAGAAAACCAGAGACAACTCAACAAAGTCTATATTGACTATATAACTCAGAAGAAGCGTAAACCCAATCAAAAACAACAATATACGCTTGCGATACATGACAAAGATATGAACACGAGACAATATAATTAGATTATATATCTATCAATCCAAAAAATTACCATGAACAAGATAGTGACCAAACAGCCAGCTAATGAAGGAACAGGTGGGCTTCCGAACCCACTACCTGCAGAAGTTAGAGACTTCATAAAAGAAGTTACTGCCGGATTAGACCAACCATTAGTTAATAGATTCACCCCAGCAATCGGACAGATATACAGACAATCAAGAGAATCAGGAATAATAAAAGCAGAGTCACAATGCTTTGACGAACAGTTCAAGGATTTAATCAGGGACTGGGTCGCATATACCACCCAGAAAGTCACTGGAGGTGTGCCAGATGTCGTAGCCCTGAACAAAGGGTCATTCACCGCTCGCGCAGAGGGATATACAGACAATCAAGGCCCGCGTGCATTAAAAAATCAAGAGGCAATAAACAACTTTGTGGCTCAATGGGTATGTGACGCCGCAGGCAAAGGGGGTAAAGTATTGGATGCAGGCACAGCAGACGGAAAGAGGGCACTGATTATCGCTGGAAAAGTAGCGCAATCAGGAGGAAACTATGAACTATATGCAGTAGACCTGTCACCTGAGATGGTACTACTGGCGAGACAAAACGGGATACCGCATGTTGAAGAGGGGAACTTCCTGAACCTCCCATTTGGAGACACAAGATTCAATGCAATGACCTGCCTTGACGGAACAATAGGCCATCTAAGAAGTGAAGACAGGATACAAGCCTTACAGCATTGGTTTGACAGGATAGACGACGATGGTGTGCTAGCTTTGGACGTATTTAATCAGCAGGGGCTGTTCACTGTCCTGACAAAAAAACACAACGCAATACGGACCGCCTTAGGAGCCCATTTTCCAGAACTCAGAGAGGAGGGCCTCACAGAGGGCGACTTCATATATTCAGTTGCAGGCTCGCCACCATGCTACATACACCACTTCAAAAAAGACGACATAGTCTCTGAACTGCGGGCTACGGGCTTTGAAGTAAGCCAACTCAGGACAATAGCCATAGGTCTTGGAAGAGATAAAACAGATGTGACGGGACAGGAAGAAGACTATAACCAAGCATCCATTGTAGTGCTTGCTAGAAAAACAAAGACTCAACCAAGAATCACAATACAACACGAGCAATCCAGGGGACCAACTTCCCAGGACTCAAAAAGGATGGCAGTATAGAGGATGCTGGGAAGAAGACCACGACAAAGTATTTGAGAAGACTCAATAGACGACAGTCGTGCCCTTGAATCTCCTCCCCTCGACTGCATCAGCCATGTTTTTTATGTCTCTTCCATCTACAAAAAGCGTCTTGATTTTTGACCGCCGAATAATGCTTAATGCCACATGGTCTAGGAGGGGGTACTCGCCCGCGCACACACCCTCATCCTTCAAGATAGTAAACAGGTCGTTTATGTTGATTTTCCCGATGGGTTTGGCGTCACTGAATTTTTTTGGGTTTTTGTCGTAGACTGCATCAACATTTGACGCGTTTACGAAGACGTCCGCGCCAACCCAGTCTGAGAGAACCGCAGCAACCGCATCAGTCGAATGCCCAGGTTCCGTCCCGCCCATAACCAGTATTTTTTCACCGAATAAGTTCGCAGCATCATGTATTGATTCAGGCACAATATCGTTTGAGCCGCCGCCTAGGGCTGAAATCAATGCCTTGGCATTCTCCCTCGTCGCCAAAATGCCGACGTAGTCGCAGTAAGCCATTGTCTTTCCCTCATTCCTCGCCTTTTCTATGTTTTTCCTGGCAGGCCTGCCACCCCCGACAACAACGGCTATGCCATGTTTTTTTGAGAGAGAACGCAGTAATTTAGACAATTTAGCCACATATTCCTGGTCTACGCCTTCAGGAGCCAGTATGGAGCCGCCTATTGAAAACACTACCTTCATCAAAGGAAGTATTTTACCTTGATGTTTTAATAGTGTTCAAACATGGACTTGGACCTGCTCGTATTCGGAGACACAGCATTAGACAACTTCCACGAAGTCGAAAAGCTCCCTAAAAAAGACGAAGCCGCAGATGTGGTGTCATCCAGGAGATTTTACGGTGGCATGGGAGCCAACTGCGCGATAGCAGCCAAAAAACTAGGGTTAAACGTCGGATTAGTCTCAGTCATAGGTACTGACGCAGAGGACTATCGGACATACATGGAAAAACAAGGGATAAAACTTTATCTTAAGGGAATATTCGGAGAGACCACAAAATCCATGTTTTTCAAGGCAGGAGACACCCAGATAAGCTTCTTCCACAAAGGCGTCACAGAGCAACTTGACGGCTTAAACCCTCTGCAGGAATTCGGAAAGACACTACCGAAAAATGTCAATACAGTATACAATGCACGCACCTACCTCAGAATGCAACATATATCGTGTAAACACTACAGCAACAGCCTGAAAATCTATAACCCAGGATATGGGACATTCAAGTTCGACAAAACACCGAATATGTTCAAATCGATTGTATCATTGACAGACGTCCTAATGCTAAACCATCATGAGGCAAAACACCTTGAATCCATAGGATACAAGCCAAAACTTAAAACTGACCAGACATACATAGTCACACGAGGCAAAGACGGTGCGAGAGTATATCTAAAAGGCTCAGTAGTTGATGTACCAGCATATGAAACAAAAGTTGTCGATGCCGCGGGGGCAGGTGACGCATTCAATGCCGGATTTATTACAGCAAGAATAAAAGATTATGACATATTGGATTCAGTCAAAATAGGCAACGCCACAGCATCGTATGTTGTGGAAGATTGGGGTTGCCAAACCAACCTCCCAACATGGGATAAAGTAATGGATAGATACAACAAGATAAAATGAGTAAATGGCACGCTGTTGATGCTGTTGAGGACGCCATCGAGGCGACTAAAAATCTCCTTTTCACACCAGTACGATACAGTTTCTGGCTGAAACTCGCATTAGTCGTCTACCTGCTGGGGAGTGGAGGGCTAAACCTCAGAGTTAACCAAGACTGGCAAAGCATGGATGATATGGTAAAAGACATAACCTTCGACAGTCAGACAATATTTCTA
>JAHIYG010000045.1 GCA_018815265.1 Candidatus Altarchaeota archaeon
AATAATAAAAAATGGATTTGATATCTTTCATGGAGTCGATGGGCACGAGCAACATACCCCTTGTCACCGCATTCTTCATCGGCCTAATGACTGCCATTAGTCCATGCCCACTGACGACAAACATCACGGCTGTTGCATATATTTCAAGAAAAATCGACAACAGCAAAAACACGATACTCGTCGGACTGTTCTACACTCTCGGAAGAATAATATCGTACACTCTACTGGCAGGCATCATAGTCTATGTGGGCGTAAACTCAAGGGAAGTGGCGATGATTCTTCAGGAATATGGGGAAATCATTCTCGGACCGCTTCTTCTCATAGCAGGACTTGTGATGATTGAGGCGGTGAAGATTAAAGTACCCTCTGGCGGCACAAGATTCGGCAGCCTGAAACAGAAACTTGGGGAAAAAGGATATTTAGGCGGGTTCTTGTTGGGGATGATATTCGCCTTGTCTTTTTGCCCTTTCAGCGCAGTACTATACTTTGGGATGCTTATTCCACTGGCGGTCAAAACCAATGACGCATTAGTAATCCCGTCAGTATTTGCTTTCGCAACAGGACTTCCGGTAATTATCTCCTCGGTGCTGTTAGTGAAAAGCGTTTCCACGCTCGGAAAGCTGATGCACAAAACACAGGCGATGGAAAAAACCATAAGGAAGACGGTTGCTGTGGTATTCATACTTGTCGGGCTCTACTTTATCGCACTCACAATAACTTGAGGGAGGAACATTAAAATGAAGATTGAAATACTGGGTACGGGTTGCCTGAAATGCAAGAAACTTATGGAAAACGCGGAAAAGGCGGTTGAAGAAGCGGGAGTGGCTGCAGAAATATTTAAGGTCACAGAGTTGGAAAGAATCATCTCATATGGCGTGATGATGACTCCCGCATTGGTCTTTGATGGAAACATTATGTGTTCTGGAAAAATACCTGCAGTGGAAGAGATAGTTGAATGGATTAAGGATGCAGACAAAAAATAAGCTCGCCATCATGGTGCTAGCTTTCCTTGCATTATATTTTCTCCCTTATTATTTCCCAGGGGCAGGACAGCAATCTGATGATTCTTGGACCAATGCAATGTTCATGCTCCACGACTATACAAAACTCCATATATTAACGTGCCTGGTACCTGCGTTTTTTATTGCAGGAGCAATATCTGCCCTAGTCCCAAAGGAAGATATCACAAAATACTTAGGGCATAAAGTGTCAAGGTGGAAGGCATACCCTCTGTCAGTGATAGCTGGTTTTGTCCTCGCAGTGTGTTCATGCACGGTACTGCCGTTGTTTGCTGGAATAAAAAAAGGGGGTGCTGGTTTGGGTCCCGCAATCGCCTTCCTCTACACAGCCCCCGCAATCAACATTATGGCGATAGTCTTCACAGGCGGCGTCATCGGATGGGACTTTGCAATCGCAAGAATCGTTTTATCAATCGTGTTTGCAACCCTGATAGGCATCATTCTTTCAGGGTTATTTAAGGAGGATGAGGGGGAGATTCAAGAGCTTCCACTAGAAAATGATGACAGTAATTGGTATGTGAGGATATTCAAGGAGAGGACAACACTGTTTTTGCTGACGCTTTTTTCCATACTCGTGGTTGGAACCTACGGACTTGGATTCACAGAAAAGACCATACTGCTCGCCGCATTAATTGTTTTCATTGCTTGGCAGGCAAAAAAGAAGTTTAACGAGATTGAGAGGGAATCATGGCTCTCAGAAACATATTCATTTGTCGAGAAGATTTTCCCCCTCCTGATAGCCGGCGTTTTTTTCGCAGGCTTCATTAATCCATTGATACCTGACAACTTTCTAGGACAATATGTTGGAGGCAATAGCGTCGTGGCGAATTTCCTCGCCGTTTTGTTTGGCGTAGTAATGTATTTCCCAACCCTCGTTGAGGTCCCTATGGCCCAGCTTTTCCTAGAACAAGGAATGGGCCGGGGGCCGCTTCTAGCATACCTGCTCGCAGACCCCGTGCTATCTTTTCCCAGTGTTATCGTTGTAAGAGGCCTCATAGGTACAAAGAAAACGGCAGTATACGTTCTTCTCGTAACGGTCTTCTGCACAATCGCAGGACTCATATTCGGAAACACATAAAAAAACCAGCAGCAGACTAGAAAAAAGCAACATGATAACACGCTGTTATCATCACCCACTATGTTATCATTCTCCAAAGATACATAAGGATTACTGGTCTTGTGTACGGCAGTGATAAGAAAGGGTACGCCATAGGCCTGAATAGTTGGTTACTGCTTCGTATTATATGGACTAATCTTTAAAATAATTGTTAAACACGGCCGGGAAAGCCCCTATCAAGCGTTATACGTTCACCAGAATTTATTTTTTTTCTTAGTATCAAATACTGGTTTTATCAGTTAATGCTTTGTCCCTCTGCTTTTATGGTCCAGTATCCTCAATTGTTGTGGTGACTCAATCCCGTTCATGTGGTCTGCCAGATTCAGTTCGAACGGTGTCTCAGGTTCAAGTATGTACGCCTTGATTTTATTTATTCCTTTCTTGCTAGCTTCAACCCATCTGTGATGGCCATCAAGGATATACAGGGTATTATTGCCGAACCTCTGCGCCCTGAGCAGTATCAAAGGCTCTGAAGTCCCATCAGCAATCTGAGCCGCCCTAAAAGCTAGCTCGTCCTTTATCAAAGCACCTTGAGTAGGCTTTAACACCCTGGGGTTCACATTGACTCCTCCATCATCAACGCCAAAATTCACACGTATACCTACATGGTATTCATCGGAATAAAATTTCGCAAGCTTTAAGGCCTCCTCCTTTGTCGAAATCTCAACCTCATGCTCTAGGGGTAGCATATCAGGTAAGGGGTCAACGGGAGGCTTATGGGATTCACCCTGTTCATCCTGGGGGTTCTCACTTCCGACATCCATCCTGCCAGTTACCAATAACCTCCTTAGCATATAAACAGGCATCTACGCACTTGTTCCATCCACCCCAGAAGTTAGGGTAGCCCAGCCCCTTTGGCCGCTCGGGTACCCCCGCATACAGATAAAACAATCCAAACAACCCCATTTAGGGCGTTTTTCATTTGTTGGTTAAGTATGGCTTTTCTGGGTAAAAACCCTTGAGAAAAGCCCCTGGAAAGCTTATATTGCCTTCAGGCTTTATCAGATTGCTATCTTATCTTTCCCGCTTAGTGTCAAATACTGACTTGTTGTAACACTTTGGAAATATAGCTTTTTTCTGACTTTCATACTATATGTATCCAACTTTAAAATATAAAATACGCTACCAACAAAGCCTATAACTGCCTAATCCTTTTCACGCTATTTTCACAGTTGATTTAGATAGCCTGAGCCAAACCACAAACCCATCACAAGCGTAGGGTACACCAGAACAACCAGACGGCTTACAAGAACAAATGAAAGTCCATACTGTTTTGTTGTGGGGCGTGTATTTTAGTTTGTGTTCTCTTGTTTTAACCCAAATGATTGAGGTATCAGCTAATCTATTCGTGGGTAATGAAGCGGATTGTCACCATACTAATGAGGATGGATGGGCGGTTGTTCATGCTTGTAAGCATCCATGTCATCAAAATTCAGTAGGTTATCGTGGAAATCTTTCATCACCCCATCCAAATTATCTGATAAAAGAGGTGGACAATCATCTTTTCTTGAATATGGTCGATATGGTACAACCGCTCTCACCAAAATTTACTAATCCTATGATGAATGCTGCAATAGGTTTCATCAACCGAAATATCGAAAGAAAAAAAGTTTTAATCCATTGTAATAAAGGACAATCAAGGTCGCCTTCAATAGCGATGGTATACTTAGCAAAAAATCACTTAATCCCGAATGATTATGACCAAGCTATTGAGCAATTTATTAAAAAATATCCCGCATATTCTCCCGGAAATGGAATATCTATGTACTTGAAGAAAAACTGGAGTTACTTAATGGATGAACTGTAGAACCGTGTGGAAAAATTAACCCCCTCCGACAATATCTGTCCTAGATTATTAGGCAGATCCAAGGAATCCATCAGAGTCTTTGATTTGTGAATTTGGGTATTTGTCATTTAGAAACTTTCTACACATTTCAAAAGTGTTCGAAACTAATTCACTTAGCTTATAAGTTCCAGTTAATTGTTGATGGTCTTCAAATTCATTTCCATCTAGTTCGAGGTGAAAATGGATAGATTGGTCAGGATTCTTTGAGGTTTTATCATTGTCAATCCTTAACCACGGTTCCATATCTTTCCAGAAATTTGTCCTAAATTGTATTTCATTTGGAGAAACAATATCCCACAATCTAAGCGGATGCCCTTTTAGATTTAGTATTGAAACCTCAACATATTGTCTATCCCCTAAAACAAATTTCTCTTTGAATTTTGATTTCCCCTGCATTCCACCTGAATCAATACTAGGATATACTGATGATTCAAAACCCCATATATCAACTGCCATTAATCATCACCCATTATTTTATATATCTTCTATTGAGATTGAATTGAGTTTAATCTATGTGTGCTTACTACAATTTATGGACAAATGAATAAGGGGAAGGTATACTTAGCCGATTATAATAGGGTGACATATGCACCATGGGAACTTCTTGGATATGGTTTTGTTGGATTATCTGGGCTTTGGGGGTATTGTGTGGTATTCAGGCAATACCTGAAACTGCCTGTTTCTTAATCTGGGCTTGTTTCACTCTCTGTTTTGGATTCTGGGTTGTCAGGGGCTTGGAAATATGAGTCTATTTTTTCCGCTAATTTTATCCTTGTTAGCACTTCCCTGTATTTCTCATATAGTCCCTGGCTTTCAAAATTTGTGACTACGAAGAACCATTCATCGTATTTTTGCAGGACGGATACCTTCTTGAGTATCCTTTCTTCAGTGGGTTTCTTGATTCCAGTCTCTACTTCAACAGCAATAGTCCTGTTATCGGAAGTCTTGAAAACCACGTCTGGTTCCTTGGTAAGATTTGTCGTCACTTCGTCAGTGGAACCTTTGACATAATCGTAAATCAGGTTCCATAGTATGAAGTGTTTTATCGTCCATCCTATTCTCTTATTATTGGTTTTAGGTCGTATAGTATGCTTTCTACGATTTCGTTTATTTTGTATTTTCTGGCTTTTTGTCTGAGGTTGTTTAGGTCTATCTTGTCTTTGTGTAGGAGTATCATGTATCTGGCGTAGGTTTTCGAGTCTCGTGTATCGTGCAGGAGAGTGAAGATTATCGTGTCCTCCAGGCTTGTGTATTCGCCATTGGAGTTCTCAATTATAGGGGTGGTTTGGTCTGCGACGTATAGGGTTGTCGTCGGGGGTATTATGTTTATGCCGTATTCTCCTACTGCGGAGGTGGAGGTGAAACGCCAAGGATACTTTAGTCCTACAATATATTCTTTGTGGTCGTCTGTTTGAATCAGGTACTCGCCATCGCCCTGCCATATAATCGCCCCGTCTTTTTCCAGCTCCGCATTAAGTTTTTTTGGGTTCTCGTATTCGAGAAGGCATTTGTAGAGTGGGTGGTCCGTGGATATGTAAAACTGGTCGTTGAAGTTTCTGACCAGCCCCATGATAGCGAACTTGGACATTATCTTGTAAGTCTGGGACCTACTTACACCTGTTGTCTTAATCAGCTCCTCGGCGGTTTTGCCTTCATAGAGGATTTCCCTCAATAGAGGATAATTTTTCTTTGAAAGAGCATTCTCAATGCGGTACGGTCCGTAGAGTTTGAAGAGGTGGGACAGTTGAACGGTTTTCTCGTTTTCAGGTATTGTGTATTTTGCCGGTTTGCCGGCTGACTCCATGAGTCTCTTGGATTTAAGGTGGCGGAGGACATAGTAGGCGTTAGGCTTGCTGAACTTCGTCTTGTTCATGAATTCCCGGATACCCATTCCAGGCTCCTTGATCACAGCCTTAAATGCCTTAAGTTCCGGTGTTGAAAAGTCCATGATAGAATAAGGAATTACGTATTAAAAAAGGAGAATAATCTCACTTTTTAATATTATTGTGGCTTATCGGCACCTTAACGCCAAAACGCCCGGAAAACAACTTCCAACGACCAAAAACGACCGTAGAATACTCCCCGCCCAATTTGCGTCCGATACCCTTAACCTGACCTCTGAACTCATCCTCAACCACCCGCCAGTCTAATCCCCCCTTGAAAATAGAATACATGTCGTCCAAATCTTTTTCCCTTGAAGTCACCGACTTGAACAAGAATACGTCTTCTGGAGCGCATACCATGTTGACAAGATTACCAGAATCAAAACCTCTGACAGAGCGTTTCTTCATTCCTTCGCTAAAACCGAAAACACCGCACACCCTCTTGAGGAAGACATCAACCCTCAGACCTGGCGTGAACTCCTGGTTGAGCGGTGTCTCCCTAACCTCATCGAAAATGCCGAAAGTATTCATGTTGGTGTAGCCGCCGTCCAAATTCACAATCTCGTTCTCAATGAACCCAGAAACAATAAGAGCCTTTTTGAAAGCCTCAGCCTCCTTCTCTGTTAGGAAAACAACATCCGCGTCCTTGGTTGTGTCCTTCAAACCATGCCAACACATGGCATTACCGCCTATGTGATACGCAGTAACTGCTTTGTCCAAGTTCGAGCCAATCCTCCCAAAAACTGATTTCATGTATTCCAGGCTATGCCGGTGTTCCATCCCATTACAACTGTGCCGGATTAAATAAGGATATAATCCGTCCAACAGAAAAATAATAGATTCAAGCCACAGGATCCCGGTAACGAAAACCAACCAGCGAGACTAATCAACCCTACTTTGATAACACCCCGTATTATATAATTCACCTTGTTATCAAAATCAGTAGGAACACAAGGAAATTGGTGTTTGAGTCA
>JAHIYG010000046.1 GCA_018815265.1 Candidatus Altarchaeota archaeon
AGAGAAAATGGGGTAAAGAGAAAGATTTGCGGTCTCTTAGTTTTCTCTCTAGCGTCGATTTTAGGCTATGTTATCTTTGATTTAAAGGCCCTATCTGGTTCAGAGGCTATGTTTCCATTGTTTTCTGGTCTTTTTGGCATAAGTGCAATAGTTTATAGTTTAAACCAGGCTGAGATTAAAATACCTCAGAGACCATACAGCAGGTATGAAGTTGGTTCCCAGGGGTTATTCGCTGGTTTTGTAGGGACTTTAGGCGGGTTGACTGTTGGATTTCTCCCTGCAATGAGTCCGTCACAGATAGGGATAATATTTAGTGGGTTATATGGCTCCACCACAGTAGGTTTTTTGACTGCAGTATCTGCAACAAACACTGCAGACGCAATATATTCGCTGGTTTCACTGACAGCAATAGGTAAAGGCAGGAGTGGAGTCTCTGAGATGCTCGCAAGTATAATGGAGTTGAACACAGAAAGTCTTGGATTATTGACTTCAGGAATATGTTCAACAACAATGTTCATATATGTATTACATATATACTGTGGAAAAAAACTAATCAAACACTACAACAAAATAGGTTACAAAAAGTTATCAACCATCGTATTATTCATAATAGTTACTTTAGTATACTTACTAACTGGTTTTTTGGGGTTATATATTTTGTTTGTCTCTTCAATGACTGGTTTGACAGCAGTGTATTCAGGTGTTTCTAGAACACACTTGATGGGGGTCATAATCTTTCCGACATTGACATACATTATCTAATCTAAAAATACTGGCTTACTCAGATGCCTCCTAGAGCCTGCAGGCACATCATATATGCCCAGAAACAGTGACCTATTTTTTTGACTTATTTTAACGCCAGTTTTAAGTATTTTTTTACTGCATTTTTTACACTTAAAACCCTTATTTCGGCCTGCAGAAGACATATTTTTGTTGCAACAAACGGGTCTGGAACTTGAAAGTATGTCATTTAATCTTATGACTTCTATTTTTTCTAAATTTATGGTTTTGACGTATTTACTAATACCCCCATAAACCTTAATTTCATCCCCTACAGCCAAAAAAGACGCTATGTCCCTAAAATCCCTTGATGGCTTGTAAGCTGCACACTCGATTGAGCCTGTTTTGTCTGTTAATCCAAAGATGACATGCCCACCAGGCACTCTTTTAGGATTAGATGAAACAGTCCCAGATACAATGACACAATCATAGGGTTTGATTTCAGAAATCTTTTTAATTCTCAGATGGGCATCAGTTGCTTGATTTGTTTCAAACAATTGAGTAAATTCTATAGGTTCTAATGGTTCTATCATATCCCATGCTTTACAAACTATATTTTTTGACCTACCTCTTATGCCGCAGAATATTGGATCTCTACCTTTTGGAGTAATCAATATTCTCTTGCCTGACACGTCTAAATTATCAAAGACTCCAGGAAAAAATAAGTCATTCATCCTTACAACTGAGTCACGACTTATTTTTCTCTCTTTGACTTCTTTTTTTGACTTACGATATGCTATTATTTCATAGGTTTTTTCTCCATTAAAACCTATGGCTGCAAGTGCGCCGATTATTCCCCTTCCATTTTTTAGTTTAAACGTATCTGCTTTGATTGCAGAGATTACTTTTTCAGCGTCTTCAATTGAGACCAGTTCAGACACTACTCTAGAATAGAAGTCCTTTACCTTCTTAGGCACTTTCTTTGATTCAAGAAACACTACTCCAGGATTTGTTTTACTGTCAGAAACCATTGAATATTTTTTTACTAGAGAAATTACCTTTTTCTTAGCAGATAAATCATTTGTTTCAAATGCTATTGCAGCATTGCCTCTAGTCTTATAGGGAATATTCGGATTAAGCCTCACCAACTTTGGCGAACCAATTATGTCCAACTCATGGCATAGCTTGGCTGCAAGATAGGTAGTACACATGCCTTTTATAGAGTCAGTATCATCTATTCCAACAAACATCAATTTAGAAGTAGGGAAATTTGAAATATAAACTATAAAACACCAAAATACGTGATAAAAATAAGTCAAAAGGCCTTGACTTACTATTTTGACTTATTTTTAAAGAATAAAATAGTGTATTTAACAGGTAGTATGGATAGAGCAGACTATTATAAACAACTGGGGTGGAGTAAGAGTCCATTCATTAAATCGACATCTTTAGACATACCAATCATTGCCAGGGTTGATGAGTACAATGAAGTGTGTGAGTCAATTGGTGGATGGGACAGGATAATGGTGTTGACTGCACCAATAGGATATGGCAAAACAACATTCATGAACCAGCTTGTCATGGAGAAACCTAAAGAGATAAGATATGTTATATCCTTTAACGCATATGAACCAGTCGACGAAGTGATGCAAAGAATAGTCTCGACACTGCCTTTTTGGAAGAGAAATTTCAAAAATGTAGACAGAACAAGCTTTGGCGAGACACTACAGAAAAAACTCGGGAGAAATAGGATGCTTTTGATATTTGATGAAGCACAAGACTATGACATCGAGTTATTCAAGTGGTTGAGAATACTAAATGACAGATGTGAGGGGCTTTTCATGATATTCATTGGCTTAGCTGGTTTAGAAGATAAAATAACAGCTGAAGCAAGCTTCAGAGACCGTAAGTCTAAATCAATTAAGCTTAGGACATTTGACAATGTAGACTTGGAAGAATTAGTCAAACAGAGGATAAAATGGGCTGGAGGCAGGAAAAGCACACCATTTGAAGAATGCGGGTTGAAAAGGCTTGTAGAGTCCTCAAATCAAGTACCAAGACTTTTATTAGACAATGGACAAAAAATCATTGAGGAAGCTGCAAAAGATGATGAATTCGGGATAACAGAGGAATATGTGGAAAAAGTACTTGGAGAAAAACAAAAGCCAATAGTTTTAAACAATGTTTATGAAGAGGTTGATGATGGGGGGGATGTAGAGTATATACCAGAACAAACACCACCTGCCATAGTTGAAAACCATGATTTCATGGCTGATTTATCACCTACACAACAGGATATTGTAAAACTTCTACTCACACATGAGTCACTTAGCATTTCAGAACTCTCACAGATGCTTGGAAAAGACATTAGAAGCCTTGGATCACTCATCAGGAAACTTAGGGGACTAAACAAGAATGAAGTCATAAGAAAACCTAATGTACCCTATCCAGTCATCATAAGAAAGGGTAAAGACACCAGGATGGGCAGAAACCAATATATATACACGCTTTCAGACAATGCACGCAGACTACTAACATGGGAATGAAAACGAACAAAAAAAATTCGCATAATTAATTCGGGCTGAAACCACCATATAACTAACTCTCACATATCTGCAAAAAATATAACCAATAGAT